>JAMOOS010000316.1 GCA_027065245.1 Desulfuromonadaceae bacterium
TTCACTGTAATCGCGCTGACGCCGACTCCACGAGGTTACACTCGGCGGCGCCGTGTCGTCATCACGCAGCAGCGCGTACACCCGATCGACATGCTCCTTGTCGATCAGAGTGCGTAAACCAACATGTTCGGCATTAGCGGTGGGCACCATAATCGTCATGTCGCTGTCGCAGATACGCAGCACATAAAAATCACTGCGCTGACCGGCAAACTCTTTTGTTTCTATGGCTTCGATTACCCCAACTCCCTGAGCCGGATAAACCGCCATATCTCCAACTGTAAACATGTATATACCTCTCACCGTAATATCGCAAACTTACCACGTGACAAGGGGAAATCCCTGCCACAAGACAGTAGAATACAACAAAAAGACTGCTCACGTCAACTGTGGTGGCAGGTAAATGCGATTTATTGCTGGCAACAGCCATCCAGTTATGTTAGTTTGCTTGGTTTCGAAATCGATTATCATCAGCTGCCTGCTGCGCCATCCTTTGACTAACCCCACCGCTTCCACTACACTGTCGGTCAAACATATTGTTCCAGCGTATCCATGAACACCTGGTTGCTGGATCGATTTATACAGGGGATACTATCATGCTGAAACACGTTCTGTTACTTTGTACACTGTCTGTGCTGTTCGCCACATCAGCCGCCTGCGCCTTTGAGATCTCCTACACCGCCTACAATATGTGGCGTGAACCGCATACGCGCATGTGGATAATCAACTATAAACGGGGTGAGATGATTCCTGTCGGCACCATGGTGCGTGATATCCGTATCCACGACAAATACGCCGAACAATACATCAGCTTTAACCGCGTCTCTGACGGCAAGCTGTTTCATGTATACTTCCGGCGTAAATTTCATCCCGGTAAAAATCTGGCCGATTACCGCAAAAGGATGTTCAGCAACTACCCGTTTGAAGATCGGATACGTGGCATGAGTGAAAAGGAGATAGATGCTATCCGCCGCGGCGTACTGGTTACCGGCATGAGTAAAAAGGCGGTAAAGATGGCCTACGGCTATCCGCCTGAACATCATACCCCCAACCTCAAGGGCAACAAGTGGCGTTACTGGACCAGCCGTATGGTATATAAAGATATCTGTTTCAATTCCGCCGGACGTACAATCCGCTGCAATAAGGTAAAAAACGACGAACTGTAGTCTGCACAACCAAAACGCCCCGACGTATTAGTACGTCGGGGCGTTGTTGAAAAGTCTGTCAGCCTGCGTGGAAAAAACCTACCTGTCTTTACCTGTCCCAGCCACGCAACCGTTCCTCGATAAAACCGACGATCCCTTCCTTGATTTCCGCCGTTGGTGCAGAGCTGTCAATAGGCGCGGCAAAGCTGATGCGCGCCTTTTTTTTCGGGTCGATAACACCAAAATCCTTTAGCCACCTGCCGTTACTCCAGGCATCGGTTTTAAGCGCCACGGGGATAATGGGAACTCCGGCTTTTTTAGCCAGTTTGATGCCGATAGAATTGAACTGACCGGCATCAAATGTTGTGGTGCGTGTTGTCTGTGGAAACACTATTATCGAAATTCCCCGCGCCAACCGTTCGCCTCCCTGATTCAGCACCGCCTTGAGATCTTCACGTGGGTTGGTACGCTGTACCACAATTGGATTGCGCGAGCGCATTACATACTTGAACACCGGATAATCTACCAGACTCTGTTTCACCACAAATGTAAGCTGGCGATACGGCGCTATGAGCGTCGGCAACACAAAGGTCTCCAGGGTACTCATGTGATTGCCGATAAACACGCACGGTGCCACATCGGCACACACATGCTCCATGCCATCCACCTCAAACTCCACGCCGCACCGTTCCAGGCTGCGTAATATATCCAGACTGCTGCGTGTCCAGTCGCCGTCGGTATAGATCCCCTGGCGCGCCATCCACGCTGCCCGGGTCACTATTGTCAATGCCTGGATATAGAAGCAGGCGCTGGGCAACATTCTACACAGGCTGTTGCCACTATCCGACGCTGTAGAGTATCTCCCTTGTGTTATCGGTACAGTTATCATGGTAAATATCCACGCAAGCAGAACTAGATTCAGGCGGCGAAGCGGGCAAAACTTTCTGAAACCAGTGCCAGAACCACACAAACAACCCCACCACCGGCAAATATCAATGTTGCCAGATTGCTTTGCAGCCCATACACTTCGGTGGCGACAGCGCGCAGAATATAGGCGATTGTCGCTACCAGCAAAGCGTTACCCAGGTATGGAATCAGCAGCACAACCACCGCCAGAGGCAAAATTACGCTGGCCTTGCTAACACTGCGCACCGCCGTTTCCAGCTCGGCGCCACAACCTAGATATTTCATCAGCACAAACAGCAAAAAAGCCAGTAAATAGCCGATGGCAACAGCAACCAGCGGGATAACCACCACAGCCGAAAGCGCAGTAAACAAGCCCATCTCCACCCCACAGGCCATGTGATAAAAATTTATCAGCAACTTTACGAGCCCGGCGATAAACCCCATTCGCGCCACAAAAAGCAGAGGCTCGGTAACACCGCCGCTGCATGGCAGGGTGCGATATTCTCCGGCGGGATTGCGCAACAGACGCAACGTTGCCGTAACGGCCTCTATTGCCGTATCTTTCATGCTGTTACAACATACATTCACTGACATTGTTTCCTCCAACGCTGGTTAACATGATCAACAAATTTATAAACCGGTATAAATCCTGCGCTAACGCGCAGCCACAGTATAAGCGCCAGATAGCTGTTTAGTCTACTTTTTTGCGCCGCTGCTTAAAATCGGCTAAAATTTTACCGTGATCAAAGCACAAATTTTCCGGCAGATGTTCCAGGGGAAACAAGCGCGCCTGCCTGGCGTCGTCGCCAGCGCACGGGACGCCATTGCTGGTCGCGCTGAACACAAAAGTTATCGTATGATGGCGCGGATCTCTGCCGGGATCAGAATATGCGCCAAACTGGGCCAGGTTTTCCAGCACCAGGCCAGTTTCCTCCCGCGCTTCCCGCAGCGCTGCCGTTTCTAGGCTTTCACCATAATCGACAAATCCGCCTGGCAGTGCCCATCCCCGTGGCTCGTTGCGCCTTTCAACCAGAACCACGTCAGTACCGGAAACAATGATAATATCAACCGTAGGGACAGGGTTACGGTACACCTTTACCGTGGCACCACACTGGGGACATTTGATTCCCGATTTTTGTTCTGATTCAGACATCACTCTCTACCATCTTTTTCCTCTGCCGCCATGCGTCGTTACGGTCTGTTCTTGTCAAGCGGCCCGCTTACCGTTATTGTGCTGGATATTGGAGGATTTATGCATCCGGTACGTAACATTATCACATCTCTTACGTCGCTGATGATTATTATCATCACCGGCACCATTGCCTATCACCATCTCGAACACTGGTCATACCTTGACTCGTTGTACATGACGGTGATCACCATTACTACCGTCGGATTCCGCGAGGTACACCAACTGTCTCCCAACGGACAGCTGTTTACCATTGGTATTATTATCATTGGTACCGGTTTTGTAGCTTATGCCGCCGGTAGTATCGTTCAACTTATGGTGGAAGGTCAACTGAGACGAATTTTAGGGAGAAAAAAAGTGCTGCAGCAGATAACCCAACTTAACAACCACTATATAGTTTGTGGCTACGGTCGCATCGGCAATCTGATCTGCAACGAATTCCATGCCAAGCCGGTGCCCTTTGTGGTGGTTGAAAGCGACCCTGAACTGTGCGAGAAGTTATTTGAACAGAAAATACTTCATGTCCAGGGCGATGCCACCGACGACGAAACGCTCATCACTGCCGGCATCAGACGCGCCAACGGACTGATAACGGCGGTAACATCGGATACAGCCAATGTTTACATTACTCTCACAGCGCGCGGACTTAACCCCGACCTGTACATCCTTGCCCGCTCCGGAGAGAAAAACACCGAAAAAAAACTTATTCGCGCCGGAGCCAACAAAGTTATCTCTCCCTACCTTATCGGTGCCAACCGCATGGCACAGGCTATTTTACGTCCATCGGTAATGGATTTTATCGAAATTGCCACTGCGCATAAGAACCTTGAGCTGCAGATGGAAGAAATTCACGTCAACAGCAGTTCCAGCCTGGCTGATAAAACACTGCTGGAATCTGAAATTAGAAAGCGCTTCGGCATCATCATCGTCGCCATAAAAAAGAACGACAGTGGTAAGATGCTGTTCAACCCCGCTCCCGATGCCCGCCTGGAAGCCCGGGATATCCTAATTACCCTGGGCGAACCTGACGCCATCAAAGCTCTCGAAGCTTGCGCCATTGGCAAAAGATAGTGCGTAAAAACAAAGCGGGCAGATGCCTTAATGGCGATCTGCCCGCTTACTGTTTTATATAGCTTCGATGACCTACTTACCTTTAGCCACCTGAATTCTGGTCAAGGCCCGCTGCAAGGCAGCTTCCATGATTTTGTACTCTCTGTCTTCCGGGTCGAGCTTTTTCATCGCCTCCTCAGCCCGGCCCAAGGCCGCCTGAGCACGCGCCAGATCTATCTGGTCGGCTGGCTCGGCCGTCTCGGCCAGCACTGTCACTTTGTCTTCCTCAACTTCAAGATACCCCCAGTTAACCGCAATGCGATAACTGGCCCCTCCCTTGCGGTAGGTCATTTCACCGATTTTCAGGGTTGTAAGCAGTGGAGTGTGGCCAGGCAGAATACCCAACTCACCCATGGTGCCGGGCAATACCACCTCATCTACCTCTTCTGAAAGAACCAGTTTATAAGGAGTAACCATCTCCAGTTTAAGTAATTCTGCCATGTGCAACTTCCTTTATGGGTGCAGGCGGCATTACGCCGCCATCATACTGCCACTATTATGCCGCCATCTTCTTGGCTTTTTCAACCGCTTCTTCGATGGTACCAACAAGGTAGAAAGCCTGCTCAGGCAGATCATCGTGCTTGCCGTCTAGAATCTCGCGGAACCCTTTGATGGTGTCCTTGAGCTCGACATACTTGCCGGGAGAGCCGGTAAATACTTCGGCAACAAAGAACGGCTGGGACAAAAAGCGCTGAATCTTGCGCGCCCGGGCCACCACCAGCTTGTCTTCCTCTGAAAGCTCGTCCATACCGAGGATAGCGATAATATCCTGCAGATCCTTGTAGCGCTGCAGAACAAACTGCACTTCACGCGCCAGTTGGTAGTGCTCTTCACCAACAACCTGCGGATCGAGGATCCGGCTGGAGGAGTCAAGGGGGTCTACCGCCGGATAGATACCCAACTCGGCAATCTGGCGGGAAAGAACGGTAGTAGCGTCGAGGTGGGCAAACGCTGTCGCCGGTGCCGGGTCGGTAAGGTCGTCAGCGGGAACATAGATAGCCTGTACCGACGTGATGGAACCTTTGTCGGTAGTGGTAATCCGCTCCTGCAACTCGCCCATCTCGGTACTCAGGGTCGGCTGGTAACCTACCGCCGATGGAATACGTCCAAGCAGCGCCGAAACTTCGGAACCGGCCTGGGTAAAACGGAAAATGTTGTCGATGAACAGCAGTACGTTCTGGCCTTCTTCATCGCGGAAGTACTCAGCAACAGTAAGTGCCGACAGGGCAACGCGGGCACGCGCTCCGGGAGGCTCATTCATTTGGCCGTAAACCAGCGCCGCCTTATCGAGAACGCCGGACTCTTTCATCTCTTCCCACAGATCGTTACCCTCGCGGGTGCGCTCACCAACACCGGCGAACACTGAAAAACCGCCGTGCTGCTGGGCGATGTTGTTGATCAGTTCCATGATAAGAACGGTTTTGCCAACACCGGCACCGCCAAACAGACCAATTTTACCACCGCGAGCATACGGCGCCAGCAAGTCGATAACCTTAATACCGGTTTCAAACGACTCAACCTTGGTAGACTGGTTGATAAATTCAGGAGCAGGACGGTGAATACCCCACTCCTTGTCTGCGTTAACCGGCCCGGCCTCGTCAACGGGTTCGCCGACAACATTGAGAATACGCCCCAGGGTTTTACGGCCAACCGGCATTACAATCTGCTTGCCAGTATCGAGAACCTCCTGGCCACGCACCAGACCTTCGGTGGCGTCCATGGCGATGGCACGCACAGTGTTTTCACCCAGGTGCTGGGCAACCTCAACTACCAGGTTCCACTCACCACCATCCAGAGATGGGTTGGTGATCTTGAGGGCGTGATAAATCTCCGGCAGTTT
>JAMOOS010000317.1 GCA_027065245.1 Desulfuromonadaceae bacterium
GAGATCCGGATAATTTTACCACCACTGATGGTCCCGCAAAAACTAACACAAATAAGATATCTACTACACTGTGCGCCGGATTCAGCGCTTGCCAGCAGAGGAGTTCTGCAATTGACGATAAATCTGTGCGCCAATACCCAGACTCTGGCGATGCGCCATGCTGCGAGCAACCTCACCATCAAACAGATCGGTATACACATCGGTAGCGATATCTTTTTCCAGCAGACCGGAATCCATTTCGCTGGATCGCATGGACTTGAACATGAACTGCAGCATCACCGCTTCAAATTCCTCGCATGTATGCCGCAAGGCACTATCATCGCGTGTGCCGCCGCTGGCGGCGCTGGTCACGCTGGTACCGTCGTTAATATACATGCGCGGATCGACAAACAAATTCATAAACGCCCTCCTGGACATATCCCGAACATGGCACCTGCACCGATGTCACTTGTCCTTTTTCGACGCATGATACGACAATCTTTAGCACGGCATTGCAAATATTCTTAAGAGCGAGACAGTTTTGCCGATGCGGCAGCACACCATAAATTACAGCACTTCCAGCTCGGCATGTAACGCCCCGGCCGCCTTGATGGCCTGGAAGATAGCAATCAGATCACGCGGCGTAGCACCTATGGCATTAAGCGCCCGCGATACCGCGCCGATACTGACCCCCTTGGGCAATACCACCAGGTTGCCTTCCTCTTCGGTGGCTACAGCCTGGGTTTCCGGTGCAGCAACAGTGCTGCCGTTGCGAGAAAATGCCTCCGGTTGCGAGACTAAGGTCGATTCGCTGACCACCAGATTGAGATTGCCGTGTGAAACCGCCACAGTGGAAATCCTTACGTTTTCACCCATGACGATGGTGCCGGTACGCTCGTTGACAATAATTTTTGCCCCCATGTCCGGCTCAACCTCCAGATGCTCAATCTGGGCGATATAGGAGATGAGGGAGTCCTGGTATTTATCGGCTACTTCCACCAGCATACTGGCACTGTCCAGCGGTTTGGCCACCTGCTGACCAAAGTGGCGGTTTATCGCCTTGGTCATACGCAGTACAGTGGTAAAATCCGGGTCGCGC
>JAMOOS010000318.1 GCA_027065245.1 Desulfuromonadaceae bacterium
TGACGGTACGTTCGGCCACAGCAACAGTCGTGATTCAGTGCTGAGTTCCATCGGTCGCACCATTACGCCAGTATTAAAGCCATTTGGGGTAAGTGAGGACAATTGGCCGGCCACTGTTGGCGTATTTACCGGCATTTTTGCCAAGGAGGCGGTGGTAGGAACGCTGGACGCATTATACAGCAGCATGGATACACAGGCAGCCGCAGCAGAAGATGGTAAGGAGTTTGACTTTATGGCTGCAACAGGTGAGGCTTTTGCCTCAATTCCCGCCAATCTCGCCGATGTTGTCGTCAGCCTGACTGATCCTCTTGGGTTGTCACTTGGTGAGGTGGCGGATCGCAGTGTTGCCGCCGAGGAGCAGGAGGTAAACGTAGCGACATTTGGCTCCATGGTGAGACTGTTTGGTTCCAAAGCCGCCGCTTTTGCCTATCTGCTGTTCATACTTCTGTACTTTCCCTGTTGTGCCGCCATTGCCGCCGTATATCGGGAAACCAATCTGCGCTGGACCCTGTTTGCCGGCGGCTGGACCACCTTTATCGCCTATTTTGCCGCAGTGATTTTTTATCAGACGGCGACAATTGGCGCGCATGTCGGCAGTTCTCTGCTGTGGATAGTTGCCATGTTTTCTATCTTTGCGGCAGTAGTCGTGGCCATGAAGATCGCTGGCGCTGGTCGGAAGGGCAAAATGATATTGGCCGCAGATGGCGCGGATTGACAGGCAGGGAGCGTTGTTATGACACCATTGGACGTAAAGGAGTACCTGGTGTGGCGTAAAGCGGCGCCGCTGCGGGATATAGTTATCCATTTTGATTCCACTGCCGCAACCGTGATGCCGATGCTGGAGTTGTGGATAAACAAGGGCAAGGTAAAAAAACACTGCGGCAGGTGCCAGCACTGTTGCAGCGGTTGCGCTGGTGACGGAGGAGAGTTTTATCAGTGGCTGGATGACGCATAGGAGTCTGTTCCGGCGCCAGTTGCAAGGATGCAGTTTTGTTTCAGACATGACCGTCGCAGGTGTGGCGCTGCGCCATTGCGATGATAGTGAAAGTTAAAATCAATATAACTGGAGGA
>JAMOOS010000319.1 GCA_027065245.1 Desulfuromonadaceae bacterium
CTGCCGCATTCGCCGCAATTGCCGATTATACTGGCATTGCTGGGTTTCGCCCTTATCCTTGTTACCCGGGAAGATAACCCGCAAATGGGGCAGTGGTTTGATGCCTCCTGGAGCTTAGTATGTAATACCTTGCCGTTGTTGGTGCTGGTTATTTTTGTCTTTGCTGTTCTGGGGGCAGTTGTTGCGGATCTCTGACCTGTGTAAGCGAATTTAAGGAGCTTGACCGAATTATGAAACGGATATTTGCTGTTGTTTCTGTACTGGTACCGCCCGGCGAGTAGGGCAGTGCCGGGCGGTAATAAACAACAAAAGGCACTGCATCGGCAAAATAGTGCAGTGCCTTTTGTGTATTCAGCTGACAGATGGAGTCTGTGTCACTACACCAGCTTCATCAGCTCGGTGATGGTTTTTTCAATACCGGCGGCGGCTGCGCTGATGGAGCCGGCCAGCATGTAGGCCGGTGTGGATACCAGCTTCAGCTTGGTGTCGATAACGCAGTCGTCTACGGCACATTCAACATGTTTGCCGCCCATGGTCTCAATGGCGGCGGCGGTGTCTTTGTCGTTGCCGATGGTCAGTTGCGGCGCTTTGCCGCTGGCGCCGAGAATGCGGGCGATGAGTGCCGGAGCGATGCAGATGGCGGCTAATGGTTTGCCGGCATCCACTACCTCGTTAACCAGGCGGGCAACTTCTTCGTTAACGGTGCAATCGGCACCTTTAACAGCAAAATCACACAGGTTTTTGGCTGCGCCAAAGCCGCCGGGGAATACCAGTGCGTCGATGTCGGCAGCGGTTAACGTGGCGATATCCTTTACATTGCCGCGGGCGATACGTGCCGATTCCACTAAAATGTTACGCTGCTCGTTTTCCGCCACGGTGCCGCTGGCGTGGTTTACCACATGCATCTGCTCCTGCGTCGGCGCCATGCATATCACCTCCGCTCCGGCCCGATCCAGGGCCAGCAGAGTAATTACCGCTTCGTGAATCTCGCTGCCGTCAAATACGCCGCAGCCGGCCAGAACAACTCCAATCTTTGCCATGATGTGTAACCTCCTTTACGTTTTCTATTGTTGGCAATTGTCAGCGTTTCCATTATTGCGGGAACGCGGATATTCCATCGATTACGCCTTGGAATACAGTACCGCCACCCCGCGCGCTGTTTCGTCACTTAAGCAGATGTAGCCGTGGGGTTCGGTGGAATCGTAGTAGACTGAATCGCCGGGATTGAGGCGGAAGCGCTGCTCACCGTGGCGAAACTCCACCTGGCCGCTGAGCAGCAGCATGAACTCCTCGCCATCGTGGCGTACCATCATGTCCTCGCTCCAGTGGCGCGCCAGAAACTCCACGTCAAACGGTTCCATGTGATGTCGGGTTTTCCCTAAAGCGCGCGACGCATACGAGTACGCCTGATCACCGTGTTTTTGCGAGGCACGCAACTGGCGCGAGCGTTGTTCGCCAGCGCGGATGAGAACACATTTTGTCGTATCCTGATCATCCTCAAAAAACAGATGTAGCGAAATGCCGAAGGCCTTGGCGATGCGCAGCAGGGTGGCCAGGGGTGGAATAACCTGATCGTTTTCCACCTGCGACAGCAGCGGTTTGGACAGGCCGGTCTTGTCGGCCAGATCCTGCAGGGTCATGCGCCGTTCCTGGCGCATGTTGCGTATTTTCATGCCGATCTGAAATTCTTTAACTTCGTTTCTGATATCACTCATGGTTGGTTTCTCTTTGCTGTTTTTGGCGGTTGCTCAGGCGTACAGGCGGGCGACAAATTCCGCCACGCACGCCGGTTTGCTACTGTTTTCCAGCTCCACGGTTATCTGGTACACAACTTCCACGCTGTCTTTGACAATGGTGGCGCTGCCAAGTACCGTGTGGGCGCGGATGCGGCTGTTTACCACCACCGGGGCGGGAAAACGCAGCCGATTGAGACCGTAGTTGACGCGCATTTTCATGCCCGGATAATTTTTTTGGAAAAAATCGGGATGATTGCTCTCGGTCAGATACGGCAGCAGCGACAAAGTGAGATAGCCGTGGGCGATGGTGGCGCCGTAGGGCGATTCGCGCTGTGCCCGCTCGGGATCGATGTGAATCCACTGCTCGTCGCCGGTAACGGCGGCAAAATCGTCTATGCGCTGTTGGGTGATCTGCAGCCACGGGCCGACGTGTATCTCACTGCCCAGTTGTGGTGTCATGAACTCCACCAGGTGCTGTAATTTATCCATGCCGCACTCCATTTACGCTGCGCCGATCAGATCTCTACGCCGAGGAAAATCCGCACTACATAGCCGATGAGGAAACTGGCACCGGCCACGCTCATGCTTAGAATAGCCATCTCACGAAAACGGTCGCCAAAGGTGGTGTCCTGTGCCACCGCCACATAAAAGTTGAAACCGGCCACAATCAGCAGCGCCATAATCAGGGTGAAAAACAGGCAGACAAAGTAGTTGCCGAACACCATGAAAGGGATGATCAGCAGTATCACGGTGCTGATGTAGGCAGCCCAGGTATAGAATGCCCCCTTGACCGGGTGGTTGTTGTCCTCCGGGCGGCTTTTCATGGCCAGATATTCAGAACTGGCCATGGAGAACGATGCGGCGATGCCGGTGATCAGGCCGGTGAGGGCGATAAGGCTGGTATTCTGCAACGCCAGCGTCAGCCCGGCCAGGACGCCGGTTAGTTCCACCAGAGCGTCGTTGAGACCAAGGACGATGGAGCCGGTGTAGCGCAGCCGTTCCTCGTCCAGCAGTTGCAGCAAATGCTCCTCGTGTTCCTTCTCCTCGGAGGCGATTTTTTCTGCGGCGGGAAATTCCTTGACCAACTGCTGATACTTGTCCTGGGCGCCAACCTCGCCACGTTCCATCAGCTTCATAGCGAAGGTAAAACCGAACACCAGGCTGATGATGTAGTACAGCCATATCTGCCATTTGTCCGGTTCAACATCGCTGCCGGTGTGGCTTTTCCATATTTCGTAATGGCGCAGCTCCTCATCGGCGATGCGGTTGAGAACTTCGGCATTGTGAGGCGATTTGACCCTGGCGGCGATGCGGCGGTAAATATGGTATTCGGTTATTTCGGCGCGTTGCAGTTGCAGCAGCGCCTCACGGTCGTTTTGCTTCATGTCTGTTGTCCTTTGTGGCTGCCCGTGGTGCGATATCCGGCACAGGCGTACGCGATCTCCAGAATGTTTGGGGATACTATACCCTGTTGTTGCCCGCCTTAAAAGATGAAAAGTATACACCTTTGCCGGATTAACTGGACGGTTTCACGGCTTTTTTGCTGTTATAGCGGTTTTTGAGCGAAATCTGAATTGACATCGGCAGGTGTTCAATGTAGAAAGAGTAGCTGGCAGATTCAATGAACTGATATGTACGTGTTCGAACAAAAGGAGTTGGGTGGATGAAAAATAATGTGGTGTTTGCAGTAGTTGTGGTTGTATTTGCTTTTATTCCGGTGCTTATGGCACAGCAGAACGGGAACATGGCCCCGATAGCCAAAGTTGCCACCTCTTCGGCAGGTGTGTATAAGTACAGTGGTGAGACCAAAGGTGAGGTTACTTTTGATCACAACGCCCACGTCGAAGCGCTGGACAAGGATTGCAGCAGTTGTCACCAGGATGGCGGAGCTATCACCATCGCCAGCATGTCTGACGGCCATGGGCTGTGTGGCGAGTGTCACGAGCAGACTACCGACATGAAAGCGTGCGGAACCTGCCACAGCAAGTAACAATCGCGCTGCGTAACGCAGACGAAAATGTGAGAAGGGGAGATGGCGCGACCGTCTCCCCTTTTTTGTGGCGTTGCGGCTGTGGCGGAATATCATGACTCACTCCATAGTAGAGACTCCTGTCAGAACGGTGCTGTTCGATCTGGACGGTACCCTGATAGATGTGGATATGCAGCGTTTTATACCGCTGTACCTGCACCTGTTGGCACGCAGTTTTACCAGACCGCCGGACGAAGAGCGTTTCAGCGCGCTGATGCTTGACTGTACCCAGCGGCTGTTGCATGGCGCCGATGGTGGCTGCAGTAACCGTGATTACTATCTGCGTGCCTTCGAGGAGGAATTTTCCCGTCCGGCGGTGGAATTCAGTGCAGCGGTGGAATGTTTCTGCCGCTGTCACATGGACAAGTTGAGTCATCTGGTAACCGCTCATCCGCTGGCGCGAGCCATTGTCGAAAGATGTTTCTCCAGCGCTCTGACGGTGGTTATCGCCACTAATCCGGTGTTTCCGCAGCCGTTGGTGCAGGCGCGCCTGCGTTGGGGCGATCTGGCAGATTTCCCCTATAGTTTGATTACCAGTTACGAACACAGCTGGTACTGCAAGCCCAACCCGGCATATTTCAGCTATGTTCTCAACAAAGTGGGCGGCAGCGCAGCCACCAGTATCATGGTTGGCAACGATACCGAGCACGATCTGAGTGCCGCTGCCATCGGGCTGCGCACTTTTTTAGTGGAGACGTGGAAAATTGAGCGCCATAGCCGTTTTACGGCGGATTTCAGGGGCAATCACGACGATTTGTATCAATTTATCCGCACTCTGCCTGTGGACGGTGTTTGACAACGGTGCCGGGTGTCGTTAATATCGTTACATGTTGTGGCCGTGGCGCACGGTTGGCAATGGACGCAATTCTGTATTATTTACACAGGAGATGTTGATGGCACGACATGTAGACGATCCCGAACTGGCATTCCGTATGGCGCGAGCAATTGTGTCTGATATAGCCCTTTACAACGCCGACAAGGTGGCCGAAGGGGTGAAGAACGACAACATCTTCGATCTGCTGGCCGAGGAGTTGCAGGAGGGGCGGGAGCATTTTGCCGAGCGCGTTGCCGATAGCATTACCAATCGCGATCAGCTCTTTGACCGCGCCATTGTCGATGTGATGATCAAACAGGCCGGGAAGATCGAAAGCAAAATCTGGTAGATGGAAAATCATTTTACCCTCTGTGTTGAGCCGGGCCGGGCGCAGGAACGTCTGGACCGCTTTTTAGCGCGCTCTCTCCCCGATTTAACCCGTTCCCAACTCAAAAAACTGGTCGATGGTGGTCAAGTGCTGGTTGACGGCGGCGCTGCCAAGGCCGGTCTGCGTCTGCGTGGTGGTGAACAGATCAGCGTGACTGTGCCGCCGGCGGTGGCTACGGTGGCTGTCGGTGAGGATATCCCCCTCGATATCTGCTATGAAGACAGTGATGTAATCGTGATCAATAAACCGCCCGGGATGGTGGTCCATCCAGCCTGCGGCCACAGCGGCGGCACGCTGGTTAATGCCCTGCTGCACCACTGCGATGATCTCTCCGGTATCGGTGGCGAATTGCGCCCCGGTATTGTACACCGTATCGACAAGGATACCTCCGGTCTGCTGGTGGTAAGTAAAAATGATGCCGCTCACAACCATCTGGCGGCGCAGTTCAAGGAGCACTCCATCAACCGCCGCTATGTGGCATTGGTGCACGGGCTGGTGCAGAATGACAGCGGCAGCATCGACAAGCCCATTGGCCGCCATCCTACCCAGCGCAAAAAGATGTCAGCCGCCGGACGCGGCGGGCGGCGCGCTGTTACCCATTGGCAAGTGTTGCGCCGTTACGATGCCGAGCGTCTTACTCTGCTGGAATTGCGGCTGGAAACTGGACGTACCCACCAGATTCGCGTACACTTTGCCGATATCAACCTGCCGCTGGTGGGTGACCCGGTGTACGGTAATCGTGGTCGCGCCAACGCCATTGGCGACTTGGAACTACGTCGCGAAGTACACCAGTTTCAGCGTCAGGCATTGCACGCGCGTCTGCTCGGTTTTGTCCATCCCCGGCGGGAAGAATATATGGAGTTTACCTGTCCGCTGCCGCCTGATATGGCACAATTGCTGGCGCATCTGGACAGAAAGTATGCCATCGACAGTATAGAAGAGATATGGAGCAGTTGCGAAGATGAAATTGACTAAATACGGCAAAATTACTGTGGCCCAAGCCGACTGGAGTGTGGGCGATGACGTGATTGCTGCAGTGACCACCCGCAATGGCGGCGTCAGTCGACCACCGTACAACTCTCTTAATCTAGGTGATA
>JAMOOS010000320.1 GCA_027065245.1 Desulfuromonadaceae bacterium
CCCTGCTGGTGCTGTTCTGTATCAACCTCATTTGCTGCTCCATCAAACGCTTTCCGCGCGTGTGGCGCATCGTCCACAATCCGGTACTTACCCCCGATGACAAGATGCTTAAAGCCTTTTCCAACAGCGACGAGGTGCGGGTTAAAGGGGACCTGGCTAGCTGGAGCGCGCGCATGGAGGAGTTTCTACGCGATAATTTTGCCGCGCCGCGTAAAACGGTTACCGAATCCGGCGTGTACCTGTATGCGGAAAAAAACCGCTTTTCCCGCTTGGGTGTCTACGTTACCCACCTGTCCATTCTGATTATCTTTACCGGCGCCATAATCGGCAATCTGTTCGGTTACAAGGGCTATGTCACCATTGCCGAGGGCGATACAGTGAGCAAGTTCTGGCTGCGTGGCGACCAGACTCCGCGCCCTCTCGGTTTTGATCTGCGTTGCGACGATTTTTCTGTCTCCTTTTATCCCGGATCCCAGCGTCCCAAGGAGTACCGCAGCGTGCTGACCATTATTGACGACGGCAAGGTGACGGTGGATAAGCGTCCCATCGTGGTCAACGACCCGCTCACTTACAACGGTATCACCTTTTACCAGTCCAATTACGGCCCGGCCGGGGACGAGGTGGTGCAGATCAAGGTGAAATTGCGCGGCGAGGACAAGGTAGACGCTCTCACGTTCAGTCGCGGCGACGTGGCCACCCTGCCCAACGGTGACAAGGTGCGCCTGGCTGACTTTACCTCCTCCTATCGCAATTTTGGAGCTGCCGCGCGGGTAGAGATGATTCCCGCCGACGGCGAGCGGCAGGTGGTGACGATTTTCAAGAATTTCCCCGACTTTGATAAAGAGCGCAAGGGCAAGTACGTGTTTACTCTGGTCGATTTTGACCAGCGCTACTATACCGGCCTGCAGGTTACCAAGGACCCCGGCGTGTGGGTGGTGTGGCTCGGCTGCGCTTTGCTGGTGCTGGGTTGTATTGTGGCCTTTTTTGTTTCGCACCGCCGCCTGTGGCTGGTGCTGAAGGAGGACAAGGGTAAGGTGAAGATTCGCCTGGTGGGTAGCTCGCACCGCAATCAGCCCGCCTTTGCCCTGTATTTTGACTCACTTAAAGAGAAATTTCGCGCCGCCTGTTCGTAAACGGCAGCGCGTGGAGGACTGACCCATGAGCAGTGGACAATTATTCAATCTGGTAACCATCGGCTATTTTGCCGCCATGGTGCTGTTTATAACTTTTCTCGCCACCCGCAGCGCAGTGGTGGCTAAACTGGCCACGGTGCTTACCTACGCCGGTTTTATTGCTCATACCGCCGCCATCGGTACCCGCTGGTACGAAACCTATCAGATCCCCGGTGGCGCCGGTTATGCGCCGCTGTCCAATCTGTATGAGTCGGTGGTGTTTTTTGCCTGGACCATCGTGCTCATCTATATTCTCATCGACCTGAAGTACAATCAGAAGGCGGTGGGGGCGTTTGTTATCCCCTTTGCCTTTTTGGGCATGACCTGGGCGCAACTGCGTCTGGATGACGCCATTGCGCCGCTGGTACCGGCGTTGCAGAGCAACTGGCTCACCTACCATGTAATCACCTGTTTTCTCGGCTACGCCGCCTTTGCCGTGGCCTGCGGTGTTTCCATCATGTATCTCATCAAGGTGGGTAAAGAGAAGGACGGCAGTAACGCGCCCGTCGGCGGACTGGTGGGGATTTTTCCCAGCGCCAAGATTCTCGACGACCTCAACTACAAGGCGATTATGATCGGTTTTCCCCTGTTGTCGCTGGGGATCATCACCGGCGCCGCCTGGGCCAACTACGCCTGGGGTACCTACTGGAGCTGGGACCCCAAGGAGACTTGGAGCCTCATCGTCTGGTTTATCTACGCTGCCTTTCTCCATGCCCGCATCACCCGTGGCTGGGCCGGACGCAAAGCGGCAATCCTGTCCATCATCGGCTTTATCGCCACCATTTTCTGCTATCTGGGCGTCAACCTGCTGCTGGCCGGGCTCCATTCCTACGGTTCGTAATTGCACATTATACCCGCAGCGTGGTGACTGCCACGCAGCGGGTGTCTGGCGCCCGGACGGCGCCAGTCAAGCCCCATGGACGGGTTCAAGCGTCCCGCGTAGTGGCAGTCACCACGCTGCTACGCCGTGGCGGAAGAATGTGTCGGTGTCCGCACGGCGCCAGCCAGGCCCCATGGACGAGTTCAAGCGTCCCGTGTAGTGGCAGCTGCCGGTGGGGCTGGGGACGGTCCCATGTTTGCTGTTTGTGTTGCTATGCAATTACTACCTGACGAAACTCTGGATACCCTCAAGGGGGGAACGCTGAAAATTATTCAGCACCGCGACGGCTACCGCTTCTCTCTCGATCCGGTGTTGCTGTGCTCTTTTGCCAGCGTTGCCGATGGCGAGCGGGTGCTCGATCTCGGCTGCGGTGGAGGGATTATGGCCATGCTGCTGGCACAGCGCTATCCAGCCTGCACCTGTGTCGGGGTGGAAATTCAGCCTCGGCAGGTGGAGCGGGCGCAGCGCAGCGTGGCGCTGAACGCGCTGGAGGAGCGGGTAGAGATACACTGCGCCGATGCGCGTCAGCTGCAGGCGGCGGATTTCGGTACCTTCAAGCGCGTGGTGTGTAATCCGCCGTTTCGCAGCGTTGCCAGTGGCCGCTGCTCCCACGGTGATGAACGCTGCCTGGCGCGGCACGAATTGTGCGGCGGCGTGGCAGATTTTGCCGCCGCTGCCGGGCGGGTGCTGGAACACGGTGGCACTTTGGCGATGATTCATCTGGCCGAACGGCTGGTTGATGTGCTGGCGGCCATGCGCGGCGCCGCCATCGAGCCAAAGCGGTTGCGCATGGTACACAGCCGCCCCGGCGACGGCGCTCGTTTGCTGCTGGTGGAGGGGCGCAAAGGGGGCAGAGCCGATTTGAGCGTGGAGGCGCCGCTGTATATCTACTCAGGCGACGAGTACAGCGCCGAAGTACAGCAGATGTATCGGTGCGAGGAGCCTGTCTGACTTTACGGATCGAAGCGAAAATTGACCAGACGGTTGTGCCACCGATTCATGGATAAGTCCGGCAAGCTCCAGACATATCTGAAATTCATCTTGATTTTCCCCATCCGATTAACTAGGTTGGTAGTATGAAGAACAAAACAACAATACTGACATTACTGCTGGCAATGCTGATGTTGTCGGTTTCGACAGTTCAGGCTGTCGATGTAGCTCCGCGTATATCCGACCGCGAGATCATCGAAAAATTAGCCGCTCTGGAAGCCGGGCAGAAGGCGTTAAGCACCCGCATTGACGATGTAAATACCCGCATTGACGATGTAAATACCCGCATTGACGATCTTCGTACTGATATGAAAGCCGGACAAGAAGCGCTAAGCATCCGTATTACCAGCCTGGAGCAGACCATGCTGGCACTGTTTGGCGCCTTGACCGCCCTGGTAGTAGCCATGATGGGCTACATGGCCTGGGATCGGCGCACCATGATTAAACCGATTATAGACCGCCTTGACAGTCTGGAAATGGAAGTTGTTAGAGAATTAGATCTACGCCACGAAGAAGGTTCACGACTAACCCGCCAACTAAAAGCCTTAAAAGAGTATGCTCGTAACGATGCTAAATTAAAAGAGATATTGCGAGATTTGTCACTGCTGTAACGTAGTATTTACCCTGGAATAGTAAAAGAGGCGTTTTCGATAGCCCCCTAATTTTTTGTACTGCGCTGTTTATCCAGTTGGCGCTGGCGTTGCAGCAGCCGCTGCATGGCGGTGCGCACGGCGGCGTCGTTGATGGTGGCGGTAGCGGTGGCAATGGCGGCCAGTTCATCGTCGTCCAGCTGCGGCAGCGCGGCGCGGGGCGGCGCTGGCGGCGCTGCCGCCTGTACTTGGCCGCGGCGCAGATAGATATCCCGCAGTGGGTTGTCGCCCAGATGCTCATTTAGTTGCCGCAGCAGGCGCGGCTTGAGCAGTTGCAACTGCTGCATCCACACCGCGTTGGCAACCTTGATTTCCAGTACATTATCGCGTATCTTTGCCGGCGCTGCAAAACGGGCAATCTGTTCCCCCACCGCCTGTTGCCATACCGCCCACACCCGGTGCTGCTCGATTTTGCTGTCGATGCCGAGGTCGCCGAGGAGCTGCCTGATGACACTACCACTGCTTTTGAGGGCATCGCTGCTGCGGCTGCGCCTGGTCATGGCACCGTTACGCGTTCTGGCGCCGCTTGCGGATTATACCGCCACACAACTGGCCGATAACGGCGCAGGTGACCGTAGCGGGGATGATATGCCAGCTAATGGCGTAATGCAGGCGCAGGATGATGATAAACGGAATGGACAGATGGATGTAGAGAAACCACAGCGCCGAGCGTTTTTTAACCCCCTGACGCAAATAGCCCAGGGGCAGGTTGCTCAGCAGGGCAAACAGCAGCACAATGGCAATGTGGGTGTTGGCGATGGTCACGAGACTGTTTCCTCACTTAAGGCAGTGGTAGTGTAAACGAAGCTGACCGATACTGTACCGCCGCCGTCGGCGGCTGTCAAACGGGAGTGCAGTTATGAAGATGATCGACAGTCATCACCGCCTGCTGGTGTTTAATTCCATCCACCGGGTGATGCAGGCCGAGCGCCTGCTGCAACAGGAATTTGCCGTGCTGCTGATTCCGGTGCCGCGCGCCCTGTCCGCCGATTGTGGCATGGCATTACGGGTAGACAGCGCCGATTGCGCAGCGCTGGCGCCACGGCTGGAGCAGGCCGGCCTGGCACCGTTTTCCATCTATCGCCCCGTAGGCGACGCTTTTGAATTACAGCCGAGCGGGTGACATTTAAGTTGACAAGCACAGGCATGGCAACTATATTTCCTTATTTGTAATTTTTCAGTGGCGAGAAAGCTGATGCTAGATAATCTTACCGATAAATTTGACTCTATTTTCAAGAAGTTAAGTGGCAGGGGGCGCCTGAGCGAGGCGCAGGTGCGCGAGGCCATGCGTGAGGTGCGCCTGGTGCTGCTCGAAGCCGACGTCAACTTCAAGGTGGTCAAGGATTTTGTCGCCGCCGTTACCGAGCGCGCCATCGGCGCCGAGGTGCTCAAGAGCCTTACCCCGGCGCAGCATGTGATAAAAATTGTCCGTGATGAGCTGGGGCGGTTGATGGGTGAGGGGGCCAACGCCGAGCTGGATCTGGCGGCGCAGCCGCCGGTGGCCATCATGTTGTGCGGTCTGCAGGGGGCAGGTAAAACCACCACCTGCGGCAAGCTGGCGCTCAAGCTGCGGCGCGACAAACGTAAACCGCTGCTGGTGCCCGCCGATGTCTATCGTCCGGCCGCCATCGAGCAGCTTAAAACCCTGGGGCGCCAGCTCGACGTGCCGGTGTTTGACTCCAGTGCCGATGAGGACCCGGTGGATATCTGTCGCCGCGCCCAGGAGTACGCGCGCAACCACGCTCTTGATACCATTATCCTCGATACTGCTGGTCGTCTGCATATCGACGATACTCTCATGGCGGAGCTGGAGCGGATTCGCAGCGCCATCGAACCGCGCGAGATTCTGTTTGTCGCCGACGCCATGACCGGACAGGACGCCGTAAATGTGGTCAAGAGTTTCGACGAGCGTCTCGACATCAGTGGCGTTATCCTCACCAAGCTCGACGGCGATGCTCGCGGCGGTGCGGCGCTGTCGGTGCATGCGGTAACCGGCAAGCCGATAAAATTTGTCGGTATGGGTGAAAAAATGGACGCCCTGGAGGCGTTCCATCCCGACCGCATGGCGCAGCGCATTCTTGGCATGGGCGATGTTCTCAGCCTCATCGAAAAGGCCGAGGCCGCCATCGACAAGGACGACGCCGCCAAAATGGAAGCGGCTTTGCGCAAGGACGGATTCACTCTGGAGAATTTTCGCGATCAGTTGCAGATGGTGAAAAAGATGGGCTCCATGGAGTCGTTGCTGAAGATGATTCCTGGCGCCTCCAAGGCGCTCAAAAAGGCCGGTAGCGCCCAGTTGCCCGACGAGGAGCTTAAAAAGATAGAAGCCATCATCTCCTCCATGACGGTGGCGGAGCGGCGCAACCAT
>JAMOOS010000321.1 GCA_027065245.1 Desulfuromonadaceae bacterium
CCGCCATCGGTGCACGCATCCTCAAGGAGATCAGGGCGCGGCTCGGTTTTCTCGCCCAGGTGGGGCTAGATTATCTTACCCTCAATCGCAGCGCCGGTACGTTATCGGGCGGCGAGGGGCAGCGTATCCGCCTGGCCACGCAGATCGGCTCATCGCTGATGGGGGTATTGTATATTCTCGACGAACCCTCCATCGGCCTGCACCAGCGCGATAATGACCGGCTGTTGCAAACCCTGGAGCGCCTGCGCGATCTGGGCAATACCGTGCTGGTGGTGGAACACGATGAAGATACCATCATGGCCGCCGATTATGTGCTGGATATGGGCCCGGCGGCGGGTGTGCACGGCGGCGAGGTGGTGGCCCAGGGGACACCGCAGCAGATTGTCGCCGATAAAAATTCCCTCACCGGTCGCTACCTGCGCCGCGAACTGACCATTCCGGTGCCGCCGCAGCGGCGTCAGCCGCGCAACTGGCTTAAATTGCGTGGCGCCAGCGCCAATAATTTGCGCGATATTGATGTCGATATCCCCCTCGGCGTGCTTACCTGCGTAACCGGCGTATCCGGTTCGGGAAAATCGACCCTGGTTATCGACACCCTCTATCGCACCCTGGCGCGTCAGCTCAACCGCAGCCGCGAACGGAGCGGAGCCCTGAACGCCATCGACGGCATGGAATATCTCGATAAAGTGGTGGATATCGACCAGTCACCCATCGGGCGCACGCCGCGTTCCAACCCCGCCACCTACACCGGCGTGTTCGGCGATATCCGCGAACTGTTTGCCCAGCTGCCGGAGGCGAAAATTCGCGGCTACAAAGCGGGGCGGTTTTCCTTTAACGTAAAAGGGGGACGCTGCGAGGCGTGCAGCGGTGACGGCGTACTTAAAATAGAGATGCACTTTCTTCCCGATGTCTATGTGCAGTGCGAAGTGTGCGGTGGCAGCCGTTACAACCGCGAAACATTGCAAGTACATTACAAGGGCAAGAGTATCGCCGATGTTTTAGCCATGACGGTGAATCAGGCCAGCCGTTTTCTGGAAAATATCCCGCGCATCAA
>JAMOOS010000322.1 GCA_027065245.1 Desulfuromonadaceae bacterium
GGCACCGGCGCTGATGCCGGTGCTGTTTTCCCGCCGTCTAATCTGCGCCCAGCAACTGCCCAGCCCCAGTTCAACCGCCGCCAGTTGCAGGCAGATGGCCGCTATGGAGCAATCCTCAATCCATACGTCACTGCGTTGGCTGTCGGCGCTGACGACCACCGCCAGTGCTGCTCCGGCTAAAAAGGCGCTGCCCTTGGTTTTGGCCTGTGCCAGCTTGGCGATGATGTCGGTGTCGCTGACAAAATCAAAGCGCCACGGGTTCAGTCCGCGTGATGTTGGCGCCCGCACTGCTGTTTCGCGCAGGTACTCCAGTTGGCTGTCATTCAGTTTCTGCTCGGTAAACGCACGAATACTGCGTCGTTTGCTCATCAGGTCAAGTAACACATTACACTCCCTTATGTTGTGATTTAAGGTTTGCAGCGTCGCTGCCGCCGCGTACGTCAGCCCAAGGCATTATAACGTCAGTGTCCCAAGGTGCAACGGTTTGAGTAGAGGAGAGGAAATTTTAAGATGGTGCAGAAGAAAAGGGGGGCAAGGTCATTGCATAAAATTGAATATGGATTATAAGACCTTGCCCATGATGGCATTGAAGAAAAACTGAATTGAATTGCTGCTAAAGAGCAACATCTTGTGCTTGAGATGACCCGCTATTATTTACCTGCAGCCATTGTTGCAGTACCGCATTTACTTCACCAGAAAACCCCCACCGCAGTTTTATGCCGGCTTGCTGCAACAAAATCTGTTGGCGTTGATTTATCCCGGAACACAGCACAACTTTGACATTTTGTCGACACAGCCACGCTCCAATATCGCCGCAGCCATCGAATGTAACAACGTCAATCGTGGTGACGGTTGCCCGGCTCAAACAGACCTGCGCCAAATGAAACTCTTCAGCATGTTCAAAGCGCGGAAAAACCCGGCCATTGTAACTGGGAATCGCTACCACCAATGATCTGCTGCTGTTAAATCGTCGCATGGTACTATCGTCATTACACGAGTCGTGCCAGAAGGATGGTGAAAAGAAAATCGTGTATATTCAGGTTGTTACTTGA
>JAMOOS010000323.1 GCA_027065245.1 Desulfuromonadaceae bacterium
ATCTGGTGTGCGGCGCAAAAACCGGCGCCAGCAAACTGGCGGCAGCGCAAAAACACGGTGTACAAGTGTTGAGTGAAAAAGAGTATCTACACATGTGCGGACAAGGGGAATAATACGCCACGCCGTCATTGCAAACGGGAGTACATCATGAAAACAACCATTATCGCCATAGCCACAATTCTGCTGCTATCGTTGCCATGCTACGCCGCCACCCAGCCGTTACGCCTGGTTCTTACCGGCAACCTGCACGGCAAACTGGAGCCCTGTGGCTGACACAGCCACCAGGCGGGCGGTCTGGCCCGGCAACAAACATTGCTGAAGCATTGGCGCAAAAGTGTAGACAGCATGATCCTGATAAACTGCGGTGGCAACATCGTCAACACCAGTATAGAAGAGCAGCGCAAGGCCGAAAGCCAGTTAAAAATCTTCGCCGCCATGCACACAGCAGTGCTCACTCCGGCCAAAATTGAATTTGCTCTCGGCGGCGACACGCTGGCAAAACTGGCACACAACAGCAGTTTTCCGCTGGTGTGCAGCAATCTCAAGGCAACTGCCAGCCTGCGTGCAATCCGCCCCTATGCGCTATTGACCGGCGCGGGCAAGAAAATTCTGGTATTGTCACTTATGGATCCGGCCAACAAAAGCGTTATCAATGATCCAGTGATACAGTTTACAGATCCGGTCGCGGCACTGCAAACATACACCAACACCATCCGCCACGATCTGCTGCTGGTCATAGCCCACACCAATCGCAACCAGGCACTCAAATGGGTAAAGCAGGTAGACGGCATCGATATTGTTGTGCCGGCACAACAACCGGGTATCAGTGTGCAGCCACAGCGGTGCAACCACGCCAGGATATGGTACAATAACACCCAGGGCAAGATCGTCTCCGCCATAGACGTAACCTTTCATCCTGACGCACCACACCTCTCAGCTCCGCGCAACCAGACGGTATACGCTAGAAGATATCGGGATGACGCAGCAATAAAAGAGATGGTGGCTCACTACAAGCGTTGGCGCCACCAATATCAACGAGATCAACAAGAGA
>JAMOOS010000324.1 GCA_027065245.1 Desulfuromonadaceae bacterium
CAGTCCGGAATATGCCGTTGTCTGTTCAATCATAAACTGCCGTGTTGATAATCTATCCCTCTTTTGGATTTATGTGATACGCAAAAACCTTTAGCTTGTCGTTGACCTGTACCTTGGGAAACTTAGCGGCGATTATTTTATGGATGGCGCTCCGCTCATCTTCGTTGTGAATATGTCCATCCAGCGTTACCACGCCGTTGTCGATGCTCATCTGTATGTGGTAACCGTCGAGGCACCCCTCCTGCATGATGGCTATCTCAAGTTTTTTGCACAGGATGAGATCGTTCAGACGTTTTTTACAGCTATCTCGATGCTCAACCAGGTTTTTCTCGTGGCTGCTGCGGGCGATAATGTCAACCGCCATATCTATGGACATTTTGGCGGTGTTTACTATCAAATCGTAGTGATAGGGGTCGTTCCAGTCGCGGTCGAAATAGTATTTGATAAAGCCGGCGCGTTGCTGATCACTTTTGCGCACCAGTATCCGTGCCAGGTCGGGGTCAAGCCATTCCCGTTCGGCCCAGCGCTCTACCCGTACCGCAAACGGGGCGATGATTCTGGTACGGAAAACGCTGCGTACTCCACTGAGCAGATCCTGACCGCCGCGACCGTAAATGATTACATTGCCCTTGAGGGCATATTCGAGGATGATCTGCTCTATGCGGTGTAGATCGATTTCAAGGCTGGTATCCAGGCTCTCAACAAATGCCGGCGGTTTTTCGTCCGCTTTTTGTACTGCATCGGCACTGAGTCCGTACGATTGGGATACGCGCAGAATGGCTTCGCCATCGATGAGTGTATAGCCAAGTTTGTCAGCCAGACGCCGGGCGATTATCTGCCCACTGCTACCCATTTCACGCGAAATTGTGATAATTGACATGTGTATTCCCAAGCTTGTATTTTGTTGTTAAAACAGCGGCGAACCCCGCAGCTGAATTTTAGCGGTTAAATACTAGCAATTGCTTATGATGTTGACAAGTTATAACTTGCTGACGGCGAAGATTATTGTTGTTTGCCGACCTGATACATCGGTTTATGGTCAAAGTAGTGCAGCGATTTGAGAAACCGAACGGTGCGGCTTTTGGAACGCATAACAATAGTGTGGGTTGCTGCGCCGCCGGCAAAATAGCGTACTCCGTCCAGTAATTCGCCGCTGGTGACACCGGTGGCGGCAAAAAATACGTCGCCGCTGGCCAGTTCTTCAGCAGTGTAAACCTTGTCAAAATCGCTGATGCCCATGCCGGGGGCGCGTTGCCGTTCTTCGGCAGTGGTAAAAATAAGGCGGGCGCGCATATCGCCGCCAAAACATTTTACTGCCGCCGCCGCCAGTACTCCTTCTGGTGCGCCGCCGGTACCGAGAACCATATCAATGCCGCTGTCAGCGATACCGGTGGCCACCGCCGGGGCGACATCACCGTCGCTGATCAGCTTGATTCTGGCGCCGCAGGCACGGATATCGGCAATATCTTTTTCATGGCGGGGGCGGTCGAGAAGAACCACCGTCAGATCGGCAATATCACAGCCTTTTGATGCCGCTATCCGGCGCAGATTTTCACTGGGCGGGGCGTCTATATCGATACAGCCGTAGCCAGCCGGTCCGACAATTATCTTTTGCATGTACATATCGGGAGCGTGGAGAAACCCTCCTGCCGGTGCCAGGGCGATGGTGGCGATGGCGCCCGGTCCGCCCTTGGCGCACAGATTGGTGCCCTCCAGAGGATCCACGGCGATATCAACCTTGAGATTTCCGCTGCTGCCCAGCTTTTCACCGATGTACAGCATGGGAGCTTCGTCCATCTCTCCTTCACCGATTACCACTGTACCATCAATATCCAAGTTTCCCAGCACCTGACGCATGGCGGTGGTGGCGGCATTGTCAGCAGCTATCTTGTCGCCGCGCCCTACCCAACGCCCGCATGCCAGTGCCGCCGCCTCAGTTACCCGCGCCAGATCAAGAGCCAAGCTTCTGTCCATGGTAAAAAACTCCCTGTAGTAGATTGAAAACACACCGAATATATATATTCTGGCTAACAGAAATAAAGCGGTGTTATGATGGCACGGATGCGCAGGGGAAACAATGAATATTTAACCGTCGCAACAATGACGACGCAGGGACAGATATCTATGGAAAATAACAGTAACAACCAGCCGCTTACGCAATTTATACTGGATCAGATTCGCAACAGCGACGGTATCCCGTTTCGGCAGTTTATGCAGCATTGTCTGTATCATCCCGACTACGGTTACTACATGAGTGCCCGCCGCCGCATCGGTCGTTATGGTGATTTTTACACTTCATCATCGGTACACAGCCTGTTTGGTCGCCTGGTTGCCCGGCAGATTGTGCAGATGTGGCAGATAATGGGCGGTGGTGCCTTTACTGTAGTGGAGCAGGGTGCCGGGGAAGGGGAACTGGCTGCCGATATCCTCGATTATATCAGCGCTGTTGAGGCGCAGATGTACAGTAACCTGCGCTATATTGTGGTGGAAATCAGCCAGGATAATCGCCGCCGTCAGCAGGAGAACCTGTCAGCTCACGGTGGTGTCGTTGATTGGTGCGCTTTTGCGGATCTTCCCCGGTTCAGCGGTTGTTTCCTGTCCAATGAGCTTTTGGATGCCTTTGCTGTAGACATAGTTGAAAAACACGCGGGGGAGTTGAGCCAGGTGTACGTTACGGAGAAGGATGGTGCCTTTGCCGAGGAACTGCGTACGCCGGTGGCTGCCGATATACGCGAGCATTTTGCGACGCTGGGGGTGGAACCTGTAGAGGGTAATCGCGCCGAGGTGTGTACCGCAGTGCGTGACTGGGTAGAAGCGGTAGCAGCTAAACTGGAGCGCGGCTTTGTGGTGACCATCGACTACGGCTACCCGGCGCAGGAGTTGTACGCGCCGTTTCGCCGCCATGGCACGCTGCTGTGTTATCATCGTCATCAGGCCAACGATAACCCTTATCAGCATATCGGCTGTCAGGATATCACCAGCCATGTAGATTTTACCGCGGTGCAGCAGTTTGGTGCCGCCGCCGGACTGGATAGCGTATACTTTGCCGAACAGTACCGTTTTTTGCTGGCGCTGGGTTTTGTCGAAGAGTTGCTGGAGTTGCAGCGGCACAGTAACGATGAAAAAGAGGCATTGGCAATGCGTATGACCTTGAAGAACCTGATTATGCCCGAAGGAGGCATGGGAGAAACATTCAAAGTGCTGATACAAAGCCGGGGGGTGAAGGTACCGCAGCTTTTGTGCCAGCGCAGGTTGAGCGAAATACCGCTGGAAGTATTCAGCGGCTGAACCCAAAACTATAAGGAGATATTTATGCGAGAACAGGTAGAAGCAGCCCTTGACGAGGTGCGTCCCATGATGCTTGCCGATGGCGGCAATGTGGAATTGATTGAAGTAACCGACGATGGTGTTGTCAAAGTAAAACTGGTGGGGGCGTGCGGTTCCTGCCCCATGGCCACGGTAACCCTTAAAATGGGTATCGAACGGGCGCTGTTGGAGAAGGTTCCCGGCATCAAAGAGGTGGTGCAGGTGGGATAATTGTGGCGCTGGGAGAGTGGTTGCGGCGTTACGAAGAGCATTTGCGGGTGGAGCGCGGTTTGTCCGCGCATACCTGCGCCGCTTATATGCGCGATGTGCGTGAGTTTTGTCGTTTTGTTGCTGGTGACGATGAGGAACTGGACGATGTGCCGATGGCGCTGCTGCGCCGGGTGGATCGCTGGCATGTGCGGCGCTGGATGGCGGGGCGGCAAAAAGAGGTTAAAAAGGTTACTGTGGCGCGTAAGTTGGCGTCGTTGCGGTCATTTTTTTTATACCTTTACCGTGGCGGCTATCTCGACAACGACCCGTTGCAATTAGTAAAAACGCCGAAACACGGGCATTACCTGCCGCTGACGCTGGATGTGGATGATCTGTTTCATCTTCTCGACCTGCCTGATGACGGCAGCTTTGCTGCCGTGCGTGATCGGGCGATACTCGAGCTTATCTACTCCTCTGGACTGCGGGTGAGTGAGGTGGTGGGTCTCGATGTTGCCGATGTCGATTTGCACCAGATGTTAGTGCGTGTTGTCAGGGGCAAGGGGGGCAAAACCCGCGTTGTACCACTGGGGAAAACAGCTGCCGGGCGTATTGAACGCTACCTGGAACTGCGCGGAAGTGCAGAATCACCCGCCCTGTTTTTAAATCGTAACGGCAGCCGTTTCAGTAGCAGAAGTGTGCAGCGCAACCTCAAAAATCATTTGCAGCGTGCCGGTTTGCCTGCGGCCATAACTCCCCATGCGTTGCGGCACAGCTTTGCTACTCATCTACTTGATGGTGGCGCCGATTTGCGTGCCATTCAGCAGATGCTGGGACATGCGTCTCTAGCCACTACCCAGCGGTACACCAAAGTAAGTGTAGAACGGGTGATGGAGGTGTACGACCAGGCGCATCCGCGCTGCGAAGGGGGACAGGACGAGTAGAAATGTGTGTTGCAACAGTATATTAAGCGTCAAATCAAAAAGCCCCGCCGGTTTCCGGCGGGGCTTTTTGATTGTTGCGAACTTGAAAGAGATATTACTTCTCCCAGAAACGCATGGTGCCATTCTCGGCGAGGCTGATGTGCAACTTGTAGGGCTCGTCGAGGAGGATGGGCTCGTGATGGCCGCCAGTTTTGGCGATGGCACGATCCAGCCAATCGGTGAGGTAATCCTTGTATGCCGGATGGGCACACTTGTCGATGATGCAGCGAGCGCGGTCAACCGGGCACAGACCACGCAGGTCAGCCAGACCCTGCTCGGTAACGAGTACGTCGATATCGTGCTCTGTATGGTCAACGTGAGGCACTTGCGGAACAACGCCCGAGATGCCGAACTCGTCGGTTTTGCTGGCGCGGCAAGAGGGGCAGTGCATCATGGAGATGTAGGAGTTACGCTCGAAGTCACCGGAACCACCGATACCGTTCAGCATTCTGGTACCACCTGCATGGGTGGAGTTAGCATGGGCGAAGATATCAAACTCGAGAGGAGTATTCATGCCAATGGCGCCGAGACGGCGGATAACTTCAGGGTTGTTGGAAATCTGTTGCGGACGCATGAGAACCATATCCTTATACTTCTCAAAGTTTTTCCACCAGATTTCAAAGCCTTCGTTGGACAAGGACAGGGAAGTGCAGTTGATGTATTTACACTTACCGGAGTCCATAAAGTCGAGGAAAGTGTCCTGCAGAACCTCGGTGAAGACGATCAGGTTCTCGAACGGAGAGGTAGTCAGACCGCCAACAACCGCGTTAGCAATGGAACCAACGCCAGACTGCAGAGGCAGCAGGTTCTTGGGCAGGCGACCGGCCTTAACTTCGGCGGTGAAGAAGTCAACGATGTTGTCCGCGATGGCTTGTGCGGTATCGTCGGTGCCGCGCAGTGCACGACCGTTGTCAGGCAGTTTGGACTCTACGATGGCAACAATCTTGCTGGAATCGGTGGGAACATACGGAGTCCCGATCCGCTGACGTGCATCAGTGATGGGGATGATCTGACGATAAGGAGGCAGATCAGTCATGAAAATATCGTGCATGCCTTCGAAGGAGGGCAGCCCGGTGTTGATCTCTACGATGATTTTGTCGGCGATGTCGATGATGTCGTTGGATGCGCCGATGGAACCGGAGAGGATGATGTCGCCGTTTTCGGTAATGGCTGATGCTTCGATAACTGCCAGATCCAGCTTGCCGCCTTGATCCTTGGTGTAAAAACCATACTTAAGATCTTGCGCAAACATGGAAAGGTGCTTGTCGCCCATGCGGATGTCGCCACGGTTGATGGCTTTACCCAACTCCTTACCAGTTTGATAGGGCCAGCGGCGATCGATCATATTCAGTGCAGCCATCCTGTCTTCAACCTCGGCGCCGACTGACGCACCGATGAACAGATTGAGCTTGAGCTTGCCCTGAAGATTGTTCTTCTCAACATGATCACACAGCGCGATGGGCACAAC
>JAMOOS010000325.1 GCA_027065245.1 Desulfuromonadaceae bacterium
ACCGATAAGGCCGCCGCCGACAATAACGGCGCTGGTGGCGTTGTCGGCCAGCTTGTCGAGCTGATCGGCATGTTCCATGGTTTTAAGCGGCAAAACACCGGGCAGGTCGATACCGGGCAGGGGCGGCAGCAGTGGTGTGTTGCCGGTGGCCAGCACCAGTTTGTCGTAGGGGATATTGCCACCGGAACCATCGCTGAGGTTTTTAATGGCTACCGTGCGCTTGCGGCGGTCGATGCTGAGCGCCTCGGTTTGCGACAGGACATTGAAGCCTTTGATATTTTTGAAAAATTTTTCGTCGCGCAGCACACCCACCGGCGTACGGCGCACTTCGTCCAGATTGTCGTACAACCCCTCTATATAATATGGTAACGGGCAAGCGCCGTAAGAGATGTTTTTACTGCGTTCGATAACGGTGATTTCGGCGTCGGCGTCGAGACGGCGGATACGGCAGGCGGTCTTCATCCCGGCCGCCACACCGCCGATGATAACGATTCGTTGGCTGCTCATGGCGACAATCAACTCCTTTTTTGGCGTTACCCTGGCATGGAAACATTGTCGGGGCGGGCGTAAGTGTGTAATCTTATGTTAAAGAATTTTCCACGGCTGCTAACATTACACCCAAACCGGAGTGTTGTCATCAATGTATAATGAAAAATTATGTCGTTACAAAGTGTTCTGGTAATGCATGTGTATGCAAATATCTGTAAATATTTATAAATTGCTATAAGGCGGCGGCGAAAGGAAAAATCCATGCTCACAACTCTGGCGGTGGTGTCTGCTTACCTGGTCTCCACTGTGGCGGCGGCTCATGCTCTGCTGCACAAGCGCGATCCGCGTGCCGCCCTGGGTTGGCTTGTCGCCTGTCTGGCCATGCCCGGCGTCGGTGCGCTGTTGTACCTGCTCTTTGGTATGAACCGAATCCGCACCAGAGCGCTAAGCTGGCAACGCAGCGGCAAAGGGCTGTACCCTCAGCAGGATGGCGATAACAGCGGCGGCGATGAAATTCCGGCCATCCTGCATCCCCCCTTTGCCACGCAGAACTACCAGCT
>JAMOOS010000326.1 GCA_027065245.1 Desulfuromonadaceae bacterium
CAGACGTGGAAAGGCGCGATGTTTCAGTCCCAAAGCCTTGCGCGCCGCAGCCAGAAACAGATGTGTGCTTACCGGGGTAAACAGTACGTCGTCGGGGCGTTCGTGCTGTACATGGTTCAGTTCCGCCAGTTTACTGCTGTCTACCACGGCGATAACCGGTATGTCGCATACATCGGCGTTTTTTTTGAGCAAATGGCAGCAGGTGCTGTCGGACTGGGTAGACGACGGGGCGGTAAAGATGACGTCCGGGCGATCACGACGGGCAATTTCTACCAGGTCTTCGCAATCACCGCCGACACGGATGATAAAGCCTTCCCGCTCGGAGAAACTGTCGTCCAGGTTGAGCAGCGAGCTAACCTCGGCCGATATCAGCACTTTTTTGTGCGTTTTGTCCATGCTCAACCCTTAGTTGGATAATGCGTGTGGCGCAGTGGTGAAGCTGGATGCTGCGCCGGTTCTTTTACCTGAAGAATGCCAGTTTACCGTTTTTTGTGCAAGCTCTTTAATTGCCTTGGGTCGGGGCGGCGGCTGACTGCTGCAGTTTGTGCAAGTCGTGCAGGATGGCCATGGCCTCAATTACATAGGGGTCTTTTTTTACCCGCTTGCGCCAGTCTTTTTTCTTTTTGACGCCCTTTTTCTTTTTGTCGCCGTTGGCGTGGGGCGGCAGGGTGGAGTCCTCGTCGAGCTTGTCTTCTGCCAGCAGTTCTTTGCGTTCGGCGCTTATATCCTTGAGCAGCAGGCTGCGCTTGGTGTGCTCAATCCTCGCGCGGGTTTTTTGCGCCATTTTGACAATTTGCTGCATTTTTTTGCTGTTGCGTATCCGTTCAGCGCTGTTTTTGCGCAGCTTGTCCAGGGGCAGTGGGCTCCCCTGAGGGGTGTAATCGCATTTGCTGATGGTATCCCACGGCATGGAGTAGTCGAGATATTTCTCGCCGCTCTTGATCGCTTCAAAGCGGTCGGGCAGAATGATATCAGCCAGGATACCGCGATACTGGGTGGATGCGCCGCTGACACGGTAAAACTTTTGTACGGTGATTTTCAGTGCGCCCATGGGCTTGAATTTTTCTAGGCTGGGCATGGGGGTTTTGCTGTCCAGATCTATTACCGCCTGTACCGTGCCTTTGCCGTGGGTGTGCTTGCTGCCGACGATGACGGCACGGTGGTAATCCTGCAGGGCACCGGCGAGAATCTCCGAGGCCGAGGCGCTGAACTTGTCTACCAGCACCACCAGCGGGCCGGCGTATTGCATGTGCGGATCACGGTCGTCCAGCACCTCCTTGCCGCCGCCGCTGTCGCTCACCTGGACCACCGGTCCTTGCTTGATGAACAATCCGGTGGTGTCCACTGCGTCAAGCAGGGAACCACCGCCGTTGCCGCGCAGATCGAGAATCAGGCCGCTGATATTCTGGGCGGCCAGTTTCCTCAATTCGGCGCGGGTGTCGTCGGTTACATTGCGTGGGTGGCTGGCACTGCTTTTGAAATCACGGTAGAAGCTGGGAATGCGCACATAGCCATAGCGTTTGCCGTCCTGCTTGTTCTCCAGTACTGTCGATTTGACAAAGGTCTCCTTTATCTGAATCACCTCGCGGATGATGGAGATCACCTTGTGGCTGCCGTCCGGTTTTTTTACATACAGACGTACTTCGGTTCCCTTGGGGCCACGAATCAGGGCCACGGCGTCGCGGATGCGGGCGTCGATGAGATCTACCGGCTCGCCATCGCCTTCGGCCACTTTGAGGATGGTGTCTTCACTTTCCAGCTCACCTTCCTGCTCCGCAGCGCCGCCGGGAATGATGCTGACTACCTTGATATAGCCGCCGTCCTCGCGCAGCAGGGCGCCGATCCCCTCCAGCGAACCGCGCATGTGGATGTCAAAATCCTCTTTCATTGCCGGTGGCAAATACATGGTATGGGGGTCGTGGGCGCGGGCAATGGCGTTGAGATAACGCTCAAAGTGATCCTCTGTGCTTTCCTGCAACATGCGCGAAAACAGATGGGTGTAGCGCTCGGCGGTTTTTTTGCGTGCCTGTTCCAGCAGCTCGGCATCAGTTTTCGCCTTAAACGGTTTGCTGTCCGCTTCCTTTGTCTTGGCGCCGTTTTTCAGTTTTTCGTTCTGCTCGTCCTTGAGGTCGAGAAAGCGATCGGCTACCTGGTATTTGAGGGTCTTGCGCCAGCGCTCGCGCAGCTGGTTGTCATCCTTGCAGAAATCGAGCTTTTTCGCGTCGGTTTCCATCTCCTCCTTACGCTGCATGTCGAAGGGGTGGGCAAGGATCTCCATGATCATTTTTTTTACCACCGGAATCCGCTGGGTCATGATCTCGTGGCTGTATACCGGCAGATGAATCTGGCCGCGGCCTATCTCGTCATCTATGTAGTGCTCATACGCTGACAGCAGCTTTACATCTTTTTGCAGCAGAAAGCGTTTTTGTGAATCGAGTTGTTTGATGTACAGCTCAAATGCCGCCTCTGACAGTTTGTCGTCGAGGCTTTTATGGCTGTAATGGCTGTGCATAAGGTGCTGGCTGACAATATAGCCGAGGATTTTGGCGCGTTGAGGATTGAAGCTGTGCTCCGGCAGGGTAGCGTACAAGGGGGACGCACAACAGAAAAACAACAGAATAGCAGTAAGAAAGCGGATGTAGATGGCGCTGGAGTTGGACATGGTGGTTGAAGGCTTCCTTTTTGTTGATTGCTTGTTGACGATGCGATATCTCAGGTGATGCCCGGTGGAATTTACCACAATAACGGGGCGCTTGAATAAAAAAAAGCCGGCGAGGGAGGCGCCGGCAATAAAAAAGGGAGGTTTGCGAAAACCTTCTCTTGCTGTGTGGTTGCATAATAGCGCCCGCTGCTGCCGTTTGCCATGTGCCATCGCGTAAAATATCGCGGCTGTTTTGTCGGCACCGGGGTGTGTGTTTGCACAGCGTGCGGATATGTTCTGTGCGCAATTTACATCCCGGCTATTTTGACATCCGTTCTGTTATTACCAACAGCCATACAACCGCTGCAGCGGCAATGGCGATAAAGACCAGCGCCGAGCCCTGGTCCTTGGCGCGCCCGGCCAATTCGTGGTGTTCGTCGCTTATCCGATCTACCACCGATTCGATGGCGGAGTTAACCATCTCTGCCGCCAGTACCGCAAACAGGGATGCCAGCAGCAGTGCCGCCTGAGTTGGCGTAGCGGCAATAGCAAAAGCGCACGGTGTAAGCAGCAGTACGGCTATGCTTTCTTGGCGGAAGGCCGCTTCATGCTTCCAGGTGGCGCGTAACCCCTGGATGGAATAGCCCCAGGCGTCGATGACGCGGGCGAGGCCGGTTTTGCCCGGTTTTGCCATGGTATCTGTTCTCCTTATGGTGCTGTTTTAAGTATGACGCCGCTGGAAAAAATCGCTCAGCTGCTGTTGTATTTGTGCCGCCGGGGCAATCGCCTGTGTGGCTGGCGGCAGTGAACGCAGAAACAGTTTGCCGTACCCTTTGCTGATGACCCGCCGGTCGAGAATGACCACCACACCGCAATCGTTGCGGTGGCGGATAAGACGACCAAACCCCTGCTTGAGGCGGATGATGGCCTGGGGCACGGTAAAGTGGTAAAACGGATCGCTGCCGCGCCGCTTGAGGGCGTCGCTGCGTGCTATCTGAATCGGTTCCGTCGGCACGCGGAACGGCAGACGGGTGATGATGATCTGTTCCAGGGCGCGACCGGGTACATCAACCCCCTCCCAGAATGAATCGGTGCCGAACAGTACGCAGTTATCGCTGCGGCGGAATTCACTCAAAATGTGGTGGCGTGCCGCCTGCCCCTGACGCAGGCAGCGAATCCCCGCCGCCTGGAGTATCGGTTCCAGCTGGTTGTAGATGGCGCGCAGGGTGGAATAGGCCGTAAACAGGACAAACGTGCGCCCACCGGCAGCACGAACCGCTGCTTCGATCTGTCCGGCCAGCATGGCGGTGAAATCGGGATGATTCGGTTCGACAATATCGTTGGGGATAGCCACCATGGATTGCGCGCCGAAATCGAAGGGTGACTCAAGTTGCAGTTGCTCCACATGGGCGGCGGTGCACAGCTCCAGCCCGGCGCGTTGGAAGAAATAGCGAAACGAATTGCCGGTGGTCAGGGTGGCGCTGGTGAGGATAACGGTACGCATACGATCATATAGCGCCTGTTTCAGGGTTGACGCAACCTCGATGGGGGCGAAACGCAGCCACAGTATGGCGCCGAAGCGTTTATTGTGGCTGGTTTCGGTCCAGGTGCAACTGTCGCCGTCAAGGCTGAGAAAAAAATTGATATCGCTGCCCAGGGTCGCCAGGCGTGCCCCCAGCCCCTGCAGATCGGTCAGTTGAGCGCCGATCTGCTCCGCCAGTAGCGGCGGCAGCAGTTGCTCGCAGCGGGCAATGGTGGCATTTATCTCCTTGGCCAATTCGATACACAGTGGCGGCAGTGGTGTCAGTACCCTGGTGAGCTGCTGCCAGCGGGGGTCGGCGGCGCTGGTTATGTGCCACTGCGCTGGTGGCGGTGTTTTTTCTGCCACGGTTTCCAGTGCCTGTTGCAGATGCTCATGGGCGCTGGTGCGCAGTTGCTGACACAGGCGGGCACAGTTTTCAATGCTGTTGTACAGGGTTTCGTAAGTGGTGGTTGCGCCGTCGGGCAATTTGTCGGCAATGGTGGAAAGCAGTCGCGGCAGCTGGCCCTGAGCCGGATTGCGCGGCTGGCTGAGACGGTTGAGGATGCGGCTGAAGCTGAATCTGCTTATCTGGCCGGAAAAGCTGCTGGTGGCAGCGTCTTCCAGGTGGTGGGCCTCATCGATAATTACTCTGGTGTAGGCAGGCAGTACTGCGGCCGCCAGATAGTTGTCGGTCTCCATGCGTACCGCCAGATCGGCGAACAGCAAGGCGTGGTTGACGATGAGCAGATCGGCGCTGGCGGCCTGGCGGCGCGCCTTGTGAAAGAAACAGCGCTGGTAATGCTGGCAGCGACCGCGCGGACACTGATCCGCCTCGCAACAGACTTCGTTCCACACTTCGTTGGCGGGCGGCTGCGTCAATTCGTCACGGCTGCCGGCGCTACTGTTGTCGGCCCAGTGGCGCAAGCTGGCAATTTCGCCACTGTAATCACTGGCAAACAGATCGGGCTGCTGGTGGCATTGTTCCAGACGGCGCAGGCACAGGTAGTTGGTGCGCCCTTTTACCAGCACGGCGCGGAAATCGGTGCCGGTGGCCTGTTGCAGAAGGGGGATGTCGTGGTGTAGCAGTTGCTCCTGCAGATTGATGGTGTTGGTGGAGATGACCACCTTGTCTTCGTTACGCACCGCCCACAGGGCAGCGGGAATCAGATAGGCCAGCCCCTTGCCGGTGCCGGTGCCGGCTTCTATAACGGCAATACGGTTGTGGTTAAACGCTGTGGTCACGGCGAACGCCATGCGCACCTGCTGTGGACGTTCTTCGTAAGCCTCCATCTGCTGTGCCAGTGGGCTGCTGTTATCGAGCAGGGCGCTTATTTCGGCACAGTCGAGGACGGTGGCGTTGCCGCTGTCGGCTTCGACCACGCGGTACACCCGGCTGGCGTCGTTATCTATGATGTGGAAACCGATGCCGTTGTTGCCTAACTGCGCCGCCACGGCGACGTCGGCGTCAGACGGGGTCAGTTCGCCCGACGGGTGATTATGAATAACCGTATCGCCACAGCGGCATTGGCCGGTAACGGCGGCTACGCAGTGTTGGTTGCCGCGTGCCAGAACGGTAACGCTCCAGATGCGGCGATTGTTGTCGCAGTGGCCGAGGAAAAACACTTCGTTCCCGCCGCTGTCGGCAATGGCTTGGCGTATGGTGTCCAGGGCTGCCGGTGAATATCCGTTCATCACTGTTGTGCTGCTCTTTCTCTGCTGGTGATAATGGCGTTGCCGCGCCAAAGATTAACACCAAACAGGCGACTCTGGCGACCGGTAATTTCTTGACGCAGCGCTGGTGCAGGTTCTACTATCAGGATTTTGTTGCAACTGCCAAGGTGGTTGCATATACCGAGGACGAACGGACAGGGAACAGACGGGAGGAGCAGCCTATTATGTATACGGACAAAGTTATGGACCATTTTTCCAATCCGCGCAATGTCGGCCAGATTGAGCACCCCAATGTGGTGGTCAAGGTAGGTGACCCCGGTTGTGGCGACGCGGTGGTGATATTCATGAAGATTGACGATGATGTGATAAGCGACATCAAGTACAAGGTGTACGGTTGCGGGGCTGCCATTGCGACCACTTCCATGGCCAGTACCATGGTCAAGGGGAAGACCTTGGAAGAGGCACTTAAGATAACCGATGACGATGTTGCTGCCGCTCTTGGCGGCTTGCCGGAGGAAAAGCAGCATTGTTCCAATCTGGCCGCCACTGCCATCCGGGCAGCGGTAACGCGCTACATGCATCCTCCCGGAGACGATAAAGATGGCGCAGCAGAAGCGTAACTTCGTGTGATTACAGGTGGTTTGCCAGTTTCTGTCCCGGATGCAAGTGTGGTGACACGCCTGTGATGTGCAGGACTGTGGCTTTGCCCGCCCATGCGCTGTGCGGTAGGCTGTTGTCGAGATGGTCAGTCGCTGTTTGACGGCACCGTGGCAGGCGGGCGAAATGGTGGCGCTAAAATGGTGAAATTCAAGGCATTTGTTTTTGTAACTCATTGAAAATACAGGCGTGCATGTGTGATTAGTTGCATACAGTATACTGTATTTTTCCCTTGACAAAGAACGTTATTTGACTTAACTTGCACGACGCTGAAATGAATGAAATGGATGTCGTGCTGCGACATGAATTAACCCTGTCAGGAGGAGCTGTTTCATGCTTGAGAGTTATCTGCCGATACTCGTCCTCATAGCCATTGCCCTGCTGTTCGCAGTGGGCTCGGTGACGTTTTCGTTTATATTCGGGCCCAAAAAGCCGAGTAAGATCAAACTTGCCCCCTACGAGTGTGGTATGCCTCTCATTGGCACGGCACGCGAGCGCTTTTCGGTCAAGTTCTACATTGTGGCCATGCTGTTCATTCTGTTCGATATAGAAGCGGTGTTTCTCTATCCGTGGGCAGTGGTGTTCAAAAAACTGGGCATGTTCGGTTTTGTTGAGATGGGCGTATTTATAGTGATCCTGCTGGTTGGTTACGCATACGTATGGAAAAAAGGAGCGCTGGAATGGGAGTAGAGAAAGCGGAAATGCTGGGCTCTGAAGCAGATAACGTCCGTGTTTTGGGCAATAATGTCATAACCACTTCTCTCGACCTGCTGGTTAACTGGTCGCGTTCGCGCTCTCTGTGGCCGATGACGTTTGGTCTGGCCTGTTGTGCCATCGAGATGATGGCCACCGGCGCTGCCCGTTTTGACCTCGACCGTCTGGGGGTGCTGTTCCGTGCTTCGCCGCGCCAGGCGGATGTCATTATCATTGCGGGGACGGTTACCCATAAAATGCTGCCGGTTATCAAGACTGTCTACGAGCAGATGCCGGAACCCAAGTATGTTATCGCCATGGGTGCCTGCGCTTCGTCGGGCGGGGTGTTCGATACCTACAGTGTCCTGCAGGGAATCGACCAGGCGCTGCCGGTGGATGTGTATATTCCCGGCTGTCCGCCGCGACCGGAAGGGCTGCTGTACGGTCTGCTCAAGCTGCGTGAGAAAATCATGCGTGAGCGCAATACATTTGGTGCCGCCATCGGGGCTGGCGAGGTTGTTCCGGGCTAGTCGCATTCAAGCTTAAAAAACCGATAAATAGGGAAAAAGGTATGAGCCAAGCTGTCGTAGCAAAGCTGAAAGGAGCCTTCGCCGCTTCGGTCCTCGATGTCAAAGAGCATCGCGGTGAGGTGACGGTTACAGTGAAAAAAGAAGATATTGTGCCGATCTGCCAGTTTCTTAAGGATGAGGCCGGCTACAATTTTCTGTGCGATCTGTGCGGGGTGGATTACCTCGGTCAGCAGCCGCGTTTTATGGTGGTGTACAATCTGTACAACATTGCCACCAAGGAACGGTTGCGGGTCAAGGTGCCCGTGGCTGAGGATGACGCGTGCGTGGATACGGTTTCTACGGTGTGGGCCACAGCCAACTGGCACGAGCGTGAGTGTTGGGATCTGATGGGAATCTCCTTTAATAACCATCCCGATCTGCGCCGCATTCTGATGCCGGCCGACTGGGAGGGGCATCCACTACGTAAGGATTATCCCCTGCAAGGTCCGGATCGTGAACCGTATCAGGGGCGACTTTCGTAACCAAAGCGCGCTGGCGTTTTAAAAATAAACACGAGGCTTGCAAATGGCTAAAAAAGAGACGATGACAATAAACATGGGGCCGCAGCATCCGTCTACCCACGGGGTGTTGCAGCTGGTTCTGGAACTGGACGGCGAGATTGTTGTTGATGCGGTTCCGCACATCGGCTTTCTGCACCGTGGCGTGGAGAAGCTGGCGGAGAACCGTACCTACCACCGCGCCCTGCCCCTGACCGATCGCCTTGACTATCTGGCACCCATGAGTAACAACTTAGGTTACGTGCTGGCGGTGGAAAAGTTGCTCGGTATAACCGACAAGATTCCCCAGCGTGCCAAGGTGGTGCGGGTGATGATGGCGGAGCTGACCCGGATTAAGAGCCACTTGGTGTGGCTGGCGACCCATGCTCTGGATATCGGTGCCATGACGGTGTTTCTGTATTGCTTCCGTGAGCGCGAGGCGATCATGGATATGTACGAGAAGTTGTCCGGCGCGCGTATGACCTCCAACTACTTCCGCATCGGCGGTTTGTCTCAGGATCTGCCCGAAGGTTTTGAAGATGACGTGCGCGCCTTTATCGAGGCTATGCCCGGTCACATTGAGACCTACGAAGGGTTGCTCACTGGCAACAAGATCTGGCAGAAGCGTACCATTGGCGTGGCCACCATCAGTGCGGAAGACGCCATCGACATCGGTCTTAGCGGTCCGGCGCTGCGTGCCAGCGGGGTCGACTGGGATTTGCGTCGCGATAATCCCTACTCCGGTTATGAGGAGTACGATTTCAATGTCATCGTTCGCGATGGCTGCGATACTTTTGACCGCTACAAAGTGCGCCTCGACGAGATGCGTGAATCGTGCAAAATCATCGCCCAGGCTCTGGATAAGCTGGAGCCGGGGCCGATTCTGGCCGATGCTCCTGATGTGTGCCTGCCGCCCAAAAAGGATGTAGTCAACAGTATTGAGGGGCTCATCCATCAGTTTAAGCTTATCACCGAGGGCTGCAAGCCGGAGCCGGGTGAGGTGTATCAGAGTGTGGAAGCACCCAAGGGGGAGCTTGGTTTCTACATTATCTCCGACGGCAGTGGCAATCCGTTCCGCATGAAGATTCGTCCACCGTCCTTTGTCAATCTGCAGGCGTTGCCGCAGATGGTGCGCGGTCGTCTGCTGGCTGATGTTATCGCCGCCATTGGTACGCTGGATATCGTTCTGGGTGAGATCGACCGCTAACGGGCATGGCGACGCCGCCGTGTGCCGCCGGTTTTTTTGACTACAAACAAGAATTTGGCAGGAATAGAGAACAAGAAAAGAGGAAACCATGTCTGAAATGCTTAGCCTCTCGAATGACCCGACGCTGTTTATAGCTGTAATGCTGGCCAAGATATTGGTGGTGTTTATCGTGGTTATTCTGATAGTAGCCTACGCTACCTATGCCGAGCGCAAGATTATCGGCCATATGCAGACCCGCCTCGGTCCCACCATGACCGGTCCGCTGGGGTTGCTGCAGCCTATTGCTGACGGTTTGAAGCTGTTTTTCAAGGAAGACATCATCCCCAGTCAGGCTAGTAAATTGGCGTTTATCCTGGCGCCGATGATGATTCTTGTTCCTGCGTTTATAACCGTAGCAGTGATACCGTTCGGTGACAGTATTACTGTCAAAGGCTATACCGTTCCTCTGCAGATTTCCGATCTCAATATCGGCGTTTTGTATATTCTCGCCATGTCGGGACTGGGGGTTTACGGGATTGTCCTGGCCGGCTGGTCCTCCAACAATAAATATTCATTGCTGGGGGGAGTGCGTAGCGCCGCGCAGATGATTTCCTACGAGTTGGCAGCCGGTCTGGCTATTATTTCGGTGTTTATGTTGTCTGGCACTCTGCAATTGAGCGATATAGTGGCGGCGCAGTCCGGTTCTATTCTCAACTGGTATATCTTTTCTCAGCCGTTGGCGTTCTGCCTGTTTGTCATCACTTCGCTGGCAGAGGTTAACCGGACGCCGTTTGACCTGCCTGAGGCGGAAACAGAGCTGGTATCCGGTTTTTGTACCGAATATTCCTCCATGAAATACGCACTGTTTTTCATGGCTGAGTACGCCAATATGGTGGTCCTGTCGGCCATTACCGCCACCCTGTTTCTCGGTGGTCCGGCCGGGCCGTTTCCCGGGCCGATCAATCTGCTGATCAAAGTGTTCGCCTTCATGTTCTTTTTTATCTGGATTCGCGCTACGTTCCCGCGGGTACGTTATGATCAGCTCATGTATCTTGGCTGGAAGGTGTTTTTACCCCTGGCACTGCTGAATATCGTTATTACCGGCGCAGTAGTAGTTTTTTAGAGTTGTAACCTCTGTTAAAGGATCGACCCATGATTAAAGAATTTATTCAGGGCTTGAGTATAACGGCTAAGCACCTTTTGCCGGGGAATTCGACCACCGTCGAGTATCCCAAGCAGAAACTGAAAGTTTCCGAGCGTTATCGTGGACTGCATCGGCTGGTGCCGGAACACGATCGTGAAAAGTGCGTGGCCTGCTATCTGTGCCCCACAGTCTGCCCGGCCAAATGTATCACTGTAGAGGCGGGCGAGGACGAGAACGGCAAGAAGTACCCCACAGTGTACCAGATTGATATGCTGCGGTGTATTTTCTGCGGCTATTGCGTGGAGGCGTGTCCGGTTGAGGCAATTGAGATGACCGGCGAGTACGAACTGGCCAATTACAAGCGTGAAGATTTCTGCTTCACCAAGGAGCGCCTGCTCAAATAAATCGCTATAGGAGCCACACTCATGGAACTTTTGCAGTTGATCTTCTTTTACGTCGTCGCGCTGGTTACTCTTGTTGCCGGGATTGGCGTCATTTCATGCCGTAACCCTATCAATAGCGCCATCTCGCTGGTGATGACTTTCTTCTGCCTGGCGGTGTTTTACGTTATGTTGCATGCACCGTTTATGGCCGCCATACAGGTGATGGTGTATGCCGGTGCCATCATGGTGCTGATCATCTTTGTCATGATGCTGCTTAATCAGGGGCTGGTGGCGATTGGCAAGCACCGTCATGCTCTGGTGGGTGCTGGTATTGCGGCGGCGCTGCTGGTGGTACAGATGGTGATTACCGTGACCAAGGGGCAGGTGTCGGAGCCGGTAGGTGCCATCACTGCCAAAGTAGTGGAAAGCGTCGGTCACACCCAACTCATCGGTCAGGCGATGTTCACCGATTTTCTGTTGCCGTTTGAGATCGCCTCAATCCTGCTGCTGGTTGCCATTGTCGGCGCGGTAGTGCTGGCCAAACGCGAAGTATAAACACAAGGACTGGAGAATCACAATGATCACCCTCACTCACTATATGGTCCTTAGCGCCCTGTTGTTTACCCTGGGTACAATCGGCGTTTTGACCCGCAAGAATGCCATTGTTGTTTTTATGTGCGTGGAATTGATGCTGAATGCCGTCAATCTGACCTTTATCGCGCTTTCAAGTCATCTCGGAAATATGGATGGACAGATTTTTGTGTTTTTTATCATGACTGTTGCGGCGGCCGAGGCGGCTGTAGGCCTGGCTTTGATGATCGCTTTCTTCCGCAACCGTGAATCCATAGATGTTGAGGATTTCAGCCTGTTGAAATGGTAACTTCTTCAGGGCTGTCTATGGTTCAGTCCGCCTAGAGGAGATATAGATGTACGATAACTTATGGCTCATTCCGTTGTTCCCTTTTGTAGGGTTTCTCATCAACGGACTGCTGGGCAAGAAAATCAGGAATGAAAAGATAATCGGTGCGATTGCAACTCTGGCTATCTTCTCTTCGTTTGTGGTGTCATGCCATTACTTCATGCAGTTACTCGATGATCCGCAGAAAATTCATCAGGTAGTGGTTGCCAAGTGGATTACCGCCGGGCCACTGCATGTGAACTGGGAGTTCCTGCTTGATCCCCTCTCTGGCTTGATGATTCTCAATGTCAGTGGACTGGCGACGCTCATTACGTTGTACTCCATTGGTTACATGCACGGCGAAGAAGGGTACGCACGTTTCTTCAGCTATATGAACCTGTTTGCCTTTGCCATGTTGATGCTGGTACTGGGTGGCAACGCTTTGGTGCTGTTTGTCGGTTGGGAAGGTGTTGGCCTGTGTTCCTACCTGCTCATCGGTTACTACTATGAGAAGAAAAGCGCCAGCGACGCCGGTAAGAAGGCCTTTGTGGTCAACCGTGTCGGCGACTTCGGTTTTCTCCTCGGTCTGTTTACTCTGTTCTGGTCCCTGGGGCAGAAGGGGGTGTGGACCATCAATTTTGTTGAGATTGCCGAAAATGTGCATCTGCTTGAGAACGGTGGTCTCGTTGTGACGGTGGTTACGCTGTGTTTCTTCCTCGGTGCCACCGGCAAGTCGGCGCAGATTCCCCTGTATACTTGGCTGCCCGACGCCATGGAAGGGCCGACACCGGTATCGGCACTCATCCACGCCGCCACCATGGTTACCGCCGGTGTCTACATGATAGCGCGCATGAACGGTCTGTTCGCCATGGCGCCTGATACCATGATGACTATTGCCATTGTCGGCGCGGCTACGGCGCTGTTTGCAGCTACCATCGGCCTGGCACAGAACGATATCAAGCGGGTTCTGGCTTATTCCACCGTGTCGCAGCTGGGCTATATGTTCCTAGCCATGGGTGTCGGTGCGTTTACCGCCGGTATTTTCCATCTGCTTACTCATGCCTTTTTCAAGGCTTGTCTGTTTCTCGGTTCCGGTTCGGTTATACATGGCATGCATCACGCCTTCCATCACGCGCATCTGAACGATGATCCGCAGGATATGCGTAACATGGGCGGGCTGCGTAAAAAGATGCCGATCACTTTTATTACATTTTTGTGTTCCACCTTGGCAATCTCGGGGATTCCATTTTTCTCCGGGTTCTTTTCCAAGGATGAAATTTTGTGGTGGTCTTTTGCTTCTACTCGTGGTCATTGGATTTTGTGGGCTGTGGGAGCTTTTGCCGCTCTTCTTACGGCGTTTTACATGTTCCGTTTGGTGTTCATGACCTTTTTCGGTGAGCAGAAGACTGCGGCAGCGGCCAAAGATCATATCCCTGAGTCGCCGTTTGTTATTACTTTCCCGTTAATGGTTTTGGCGACTCTGGCTACTTTTGGCGGTTTGTTAGGCGTGCCTCATGCGCTGGGCAAATTGTTTGGACATATGCCGAACATCCTTGAGGAGTTTCTGGCGCCGGTGTTTGAGCATACACAGCATTTGCACGAAATTCATGCACATGGTAGTGCTTCAACTGAATATATGTTTATGTCTATTTCTGTGGCCATCGCGGTTGTCGGTATTGGCATAGCGTGGGTAATGTATTGCAAGAACCCGGAATTGCCGGGGCGTTTTGTGGCTGCGTTCCCCAAATTGCACCGGGCGGTGTTCAACAAGTGGTACATAGATGAGTTTTACGATGCCATGGTTGTCAATCCGACCAAGAAACTGGGTACGGTGTTGTGGCAGATCTTTGATGCCCGCTTTGTCGATGGACTGGTCAACGGTGTTGCCAAGGTAGTTAGAGGAAGTGGTCGCGTGTTGCGCTATACCCAGACGGGCTATACGCACAACTATGCGTTGTCCATGGCAGTTGGTGTGGTGGTTATCATTGCCATCTGTGTCATAAACTAATGACGACTGCGACCGTGATCGCATATACAAGGAGCAACTTCTAATGTCAGAACATCTTCTCAGTCTGATGACGTTCTTCCCTATCCTGGGCATGTTTATTGTGCTGCTGCTGCCCAGGAATGCTGGTGGATTGCTTAAAAGTGTAGCACTGGTGGTGTCGCTGATTACTTTTGTGATCAGTCTGCCGCTGGCCCTGGATCCGGTGTTTAAAACCTCGGCGGGGATGCACTACACTGAGTTTGCCGAATGGATCAGCGTCGGCAAATACTTTACTATGAATTACAGTCTGGGTGTCGACGGTATCAGCCTGTGGCTGGTGATGCTGACCACCTTCATCATGCCCATAGCCATCCTTTCCACCTGGCAGGCGGTAACCAAGCATGTCAAGGCTTATATGGCCATGATGTTGCTGCTCGAAACCGCCATGCTCGGAGCGTTCGTATCCCTGGATCTGTTCCTGTTTTATATTTTCTGGGAGCTGATGCTGATTCCCATGTATTTCATGATTGGCATCTGGGGTGGGGCTAACCGCATTTATGCTGCGGTCAAATTTTTCATCTATACCGCAGTTGGTTCCTTGCTGATGCTGGTGGCGATACTGTTTATCTATTATCAAGCGGTTAACTCCGGCATGGATATCAGCGGCTTCAGTGTTACAGATTTTTATAATCTGTCTCTCGATCCGCAATTGCAGCGGTGGTTGTTCCTCGCCTTCGCGTTCAGCTTTGCCATCAAGGTGCCCATGTTTCCGGTGCATACCTGGTTGCCCGATGCTCACACTGAGGCACCTACTGCCGGCTCGGTAATTCTGGCGGCGGTAATGTTGAAGATGGGTACCTATGGTTACCTGCGTTTTGCCATGCCCCTGTTTCCTGAGGCGCTGCGGTACTATCTGCCGTACCTGACGGCACTGGCGGTTATCGGCATTATCTATGGTGCACTGGTGGCCATGATGCAGAAAGATGTCAAGAAACTGGTGGCTTATTCTTCGGTTTCCCACCTTGGCTTCGTTATGCTGGGAATCTTCGCCCTCAATACCGTTGGTGTCAGCGGGGCGGTGCTGCAGATGATCAATCACGGTATCTCCACTGGCGCCCTGTTCCTCATTGTCGGCTTTATCTACGAGCGCCGTCATACCCGTCTCATCAGCGAGTTCGGTGGGTTGTCCACTTCGATGCCGGTTTTTGCCGTAATATTCATGATTGTAACTTTGTCATCCATTGGCCTGCCGGGTACCAACGGTTTTGTCGGTGAGTTCATGATTCTTATGGGGGCTTTTCAGGGTGAGTTGCGCTGGTTTGCAGTTCTGGCTACCTCCGGTGTTATCCTTGCGGCGGTATACATGCTGTGGATGTTCCAGCGGGTTATGTTCGGCAAACTGGATAATCCCAAAAACCGCGATCTTAAAGATCTGTCTCTGCGTGAGCTGTGTGTAATGGCACCGCTGCTGGTGTTCATCTTCTGGATTGGTGTTTGTCCCAATACCTTCCTCGACAAGATGACGCCCGCTGTAGATCACATGATAGAGCAGATCAGCGGTAAAAAGCCGATTGTAGTACCTCAGGTGTTGCCGGCGACCCCTGGCCAGGGCCATGCGGCTCATATACAGGCAGTTGAACACGGTGAACACCACGAGTAGCGGTAGTGATCTGCTGTTTATTTGATTGAAGATATTGCGTTAAACCGCTTCTAAAGGAGCATATACATGGAAAATCTGGTGCAAACAGCCATGCAGAATGTGAATTTTGCAGCCATCATGCCGTCGCTGGTGTTGGCATGTTTCGGAATGGCTCTGCTGCTGATCGTGGTTTTTTCCCGGCGCGGGGCTACGCTGCACGTGGCTGGACTCAGCCTGCTCGCCCTGCTGACGACAGCGTACGTGGCGTTTACCGGTTGGAATAATCTGCAGACCGGTTTTGCCGGTCATGTGGTGCTGGACAAGTTTTCACTGTTCTTCACCTTTATCTTCCTGATTGCTGCGGCATTGACCATCCTGATGTCAGACAGCTATCTCAAGCGGGAAGGTTATCCGGTAGGAGAGTATTATGTATTGATACTGTTCTGTACTGTGGGTGCCATGGTGATGGCCTCGGGTACTGACATGATGACCATCTTCGTCGGACTAGAGGTGTTGTCGCTATCGCTGTATGTTCTGGCAGGGTTTTTCCGCGGTCAGTTGCGTTCCAACGAAGCCGGGTTGAAGTACTTCCTGCTCGGCGCGTTTTCCACTGGCTTTCTGCTCTATGGCATGGCGCTTATTTATGGTGTAACCGGTACTACCAATCTGGTGGAGATCAATCAGGTGCTTAGTTCCGGCTCGGCCATTAGCGCCAATCCCATGGCACTGGTAGGGATGCTGTTGCTGGCCACCGGTTTTCTGTTCAAGATCGCCATTGCACCGTTCCACATGTGGGCTCCTGATGTGTACCAGGGTGCGCCGACACCCATTACTGCGTTTATGAGTGCCGGACCCAAAGCGGCAGCATTCGCGGCGCTGATGCGGATTTTTCTTGTCAGTCTCGGTTCACTGCAGGGTACCTGGGAAGGTGCCTTGTGGGTGCTGGCAGTGTTGACCATGGTTACCGGTAACTTTATCGCCCTTAATCAGCGCGATATCAAGCGGATGCTGGCTTATTCCTCCATTGCTCATGCCGGATACGCCTTGGTGGGTCTGGTAGCGGCCAACGAGATCGGTATTTCCGGTGTATTGTATTACATGCTGGCTTATACCTTTATGAATATTGGTGCCTTTGCTGTACTGGTGCTGGCGGGCAAGAAGGGGGAGGAAAATCTCACTCTGGACGGTTTCGCTGGTTTCGGTTACAAACGTCCGCTGCTGGGAGTGTTGCTGAGCATCTGTCTGTTTTCGTTGATGGGGGTTCCACCTACAGCGGGATTTACCGGCAAGTTCTATATTTTTGCCGGTGCCCTGGATGCTGGTTATGTCTGGCTGGCTATTCTCGGTGTCCTCAATTCAGCGGTATCGCTGTACTACTACCTGCGTGTCATGGTATTTATGTACTTTAAGGATCCGCAGGAAGAGTTTGACTGGATCCAGCTCAAACCCGGGGTAACCATCTGCGTAGTGCTGTCGGTGATCGCCGTGCTCTATCTGGGTATTTTGCCCGGCGGCGTGATGTCGCTGGCTAAGTTGGCATTGTTTTAGTGCTGGCAATTATAAATGTCTACAGCCCCGGATAAAACCGGGGCTTTTTTTATGCTTTTTCGCGATTGGATTAAATATCTGCGTGGCAGCGGACAAATGCGCACGGTAGAGAATGCCGTTTCGGCGCAGATGGAGTTGACTGCTGTTGTCGCGAGGGAGTGCCGCCGCAACGACGGTGGTCAGGCTTTGCTGTTTAATAACGTACAAGGTTGTGCCACGCCGTGTATCTTTAATCTATACGGTAGCGTCAGGCGGATGAATTACATTCTCAGTGGTGGCGATGGTGTCTTCGTAGTGCAGCGCCTGCGGCAATTAGCGCCCCCTGTGCGCGGCTACCACAATTTTTGCGCCTCATTAGCTGCTACTTCAGCACTGCGGCTGTTGCCGTGGTCTGAAGAATTGCGCCCCGGCGGTGGTTTGCATGAGTTGCCGCATATCAAGTTCTGGCCCGGTGATGGGGGCTGCTACCTGTCGCAGGCGGTAGTGGTCAGCCGCAGTCTCGCTGGTGACTGGGTCAATTACGGCGTTTACCGCGTGCAACTGTACGATGATTGCAGTGCGGCGGTAAACTTTCTTCCCGGTAGTGACGGCGAACGGCAGTTACAGGAGTATGTTCGCGCAGGCCAGCCCATGCCGGTGGCTATCATTCTCGGTTGTGATCCAGCGCTATTGTTTGCCGCTGGTTACCCGCTGCCGCCGTGTTGCAGTGAAATGCAGCTGGCTAATTTTATCAACCAGGATGAGTTGGCTGTTACCCTTAGTCCGGCGGCAAAATTGCCGATTCCACGTCACTGTGAGTATGTGCTGGAGGGCCGCATAGCGGTTGATGCAACCAGACCAGACGGCCCGTGTGCAAATCATCAAGGCTTTTATACGCCATCAGCACAGCGCCCCCGTTTTGATTTGATTCAATTGTGGCGGCGCGATGACGCCATCTATCCGGCTACCCTCATCGGCCCGCCACCGGGAGAAACCGGCTACTTTGCCGCTGTCTACGCCCAGATGACGGCAGAATTGCTGTGTCAGGATTGCCCGGCGCTGCTGGAGCTGGTTATGCCGGAACAAGTGTACTTTTCCGGCTGTGCCATAGCGCGGGTGAAAACATGCGCCGACCTGGCGCAGACGCGCTCAATTCTGTTGGCACACCCGCTGTTGCAGCGATTGAAATTACTCGTTATTGTCGACGAGGCAGTGGATGTGCACCAGCCGCTACAGGTGTTGTGGCGGGTGCTAGGCCAGGATTTGTCCCGCATCTGCACCAATGGCGAGGGCCGGGTGGTTGTTGATGCCACCGCCTGGGTAGAGCAGGGCCGCGTGCGTGTGGAGCAGATGCCGGTGCGCTAATGACCATCTTATTTGTTTTTGCGAGACCATCATCGGTGATCAGTTGGTGCGGCGTTGCTGTACCTCCTCGTACACCGCCAACAGGCCGTCCGGGCGGAAACAACAGTCGCGCTGCCGTTTTATCCCCCGGGCATCGGTGAAATCCCAGTTGATGATCTCAACTTTTTTATGCCACGAACGGCTGAATTCGCCTGGTGCCAGCTGTTGCAGAATCTGCCACAGCTGCTCCATGTCGAGCAACTCCCAAGTGGTGATTTTTACCTTGTCGATAAGGGCGCGGAGGAAATAGTCGATGGTCTCGAGCCCGGTATCGCCAGTGCTGGTGGTAAAGCGGATGAAGACCTGCTCTTCATCGCGCTGGTTGAGGGCGGTGCGCAATTGTGCATTGTCCATGGTGTGTAAATCTCCTCTATGTTGCAGTTCTGTCAATGCCATTGCAGCGTTGACATGAGCGCCGATACGGCATAGTCTCTGACATCGAACCAGATTACGAAAGGAAGCCACATGTTTATAGCAAAAAAAGGTGATACTGTCGTCGTACATTATACCGGCAGGCTGGAAGACGGGACTGTGTTTGACTCCACAGCGGAAAAAAAGCCGCTGATGGTGATGCTGGGGCGCAAGGAGGTTATTGCCGGTTTTGAGGAGGCCCTCTACGACACTGTGGCCGGAGAGCACAAAACCTTTACCGTGCCGCCGGAAAAGGGTTACGGTATCACCAAACCGGAACTGATAGAGACGATAAAACGCTCTGATCTGCCCGATGATGTCGACTACATAGTCGGTGCCCAGATTGAGATTACCAACCCTGACGATTCGGTGTATTACGTAATGGTGATCGATCAGGACGAGCACAGTGTCACTTTTGACGGTAATCATCCTCTGGCGGGCAAGAACCTGATCTTCGATATCACCGTGGAAAAGGTGATTCCCGAAGTCAAGTGTGACGATAATCCGCTGGAAAAGATTATGGGCAAATTGAACTAGAGCGATGGCGGCGGCAGACGACAAGTCCATGCCATTGGGTCGAAACAGCGCTTATCCAAAGCATTACGCGCCGCAGTTGCTCTACCCCGTAGCCCGGCAGTTAAAGCGCGATGAGCTGGGGATTGACGCCGCTGCCCTGCCGTTTGGCGGTGAGGATGTCTGGAACGGTTACGAGCTGTCATGGCTGGATGAAAACGGCAAGCCGGTGGTGGCGTTGGGTCGGTTTCGTTTTCCGTGCAGTGCGCCCAATCTGGTGGAATCCAAATCGTTCAAACTGTATCTCAACTCATTTAATCACAGCCGTTTTGCCACGCCGACACAGGTGGCGCAAATTATGCGCACCGATCTGGCGGCAGTCAGCGGCGCGCCGGTATCAGTCGAGCTGTTTGATGTCGATGATGTTGCTGCCTGGCAGATAGATCGCCTGCCGGGTGAATGTCTCGATCAGGTGGAATTGACAGTTGATACCTATCAGCTGTGTCCGCAGTTGCTGGCGGGCGCAGTTGACGATAGCGTAAAGGTAAGCGAAGCGCTGTACAGTCATCTGCTAAAAAGCAACTGTCTCGTTACCGGTCAGCCCGATTGGGCCAGTGTGTGGATTCGCTATCGCGGCGGCAGAATTGAGCGCCAGCGCCTGCTGGCCTACCTGATTTCGTTCCGCCAGCACAACGAATTTCACGAGCAGTGCGTTGAACGGATTTTTACCGATCTGATGCACTACTGTCGCCCGGAAGCACTGACGGTGTATGCCCGTTATACCCGCCGGGGCGGATTGGATATCAACCCGTGGCGCAGCAATGAAACGGAACGGGCTTTTGATTGCCGCCTGCTACGTCAGTAGCAGCGATAACTATCTAATTTAATGGAGAAACCAACGTGAAAGCGGGAGAAATACAGCACAATGTTGATTTAAGCGGCGAACCGGGTTGGACGCAGTTTGACGCCCCGGCACTGGTGGGAGCGTCGCTGCGGTTTGTTTCCGGCGAGCCGGACGGTAATCGTTACCGGGTACGCTACTATCGCGATGCGGAACAGCGTCTGCGCGCGCGGGTGTGGTTTGGGCCGGAAACCGAAGGACCGCCGGGGCACAGCCACGGTGGCGCCATGGCAGCGGTACTGGACGAAGTGCTGGGGCTGGCGGCCTGGGCCGCCGGGTATGCCATTGTCGTCGGCAATCTCAATATCAGCTTTCGCAGCCCGCTGCCGCTGGGGACGGTGGTTACCGTGGTGGCCGATGTCGTGTCGGTTAATGGTCGCAAGGTGATGGTGCATGGCCGTATCTGCTCCGGTGACACGGTATTTGCCGAGGCTGAATGTTTGTGTATAACACTGCCGCCGGAGCAAGCTAAAAGCTGACGCCGACGGCTGCGGGAGGTAGGTAATGCAACTGTTCTGGATTGGAGTATGCGGTGCCGCCGGTTGTCTGATGCGCTACAGCGTTGCCGGTTGGGTGCAGCAGGTGACTGCGCGTCAATTCCCCTGGGGCACACTCACCGTCAATATCGGTGGGTCGTTTTTGCTGGCGCTGGTGATGACCTGGGCTACCCGTTCGGCGGCGTTGCCAGCGTCTTTGCGCATCGGTATCACCGTCGGCTTTATGGGGGGCTTTACCACTTTTTCCACCTTTTCATATGAAACATTTCGTATGATAGAGGATGGCCGTCTGGCGCAGGCTGGGGGTAATATCCTGCTCAACGTGCTGCTGTGCCTTATTGCCGTTGCCGGTGGTATAGCCGTAGCCAAGCAATTGCTGTAACGGGAGGGAGTGAAATGCGCTCTTTTTGTGGCGAAAAAACCCTGATGCGGGTGTTTATCGGCGAGGCGGATCGCTGTAACGGAAAACCGTTGTATCAGGCACTGGTGGAGCTGTTTCGTGAGCGCGGCCTGGCCGGTGCCACGGTACTCAAAGGGGTGATGGGCTTTGGTGCCAGTAGTTTGATTCATACCGACAGCATTCTCAGCCTGTCTGCCGATCTGCCGGTGGTGATAGAGCTGGTGGATACGCGTGAAAATATCGATAAGGTACTGCCGGAGCTGGATGACATGCTTCACGGCGGCATGATCACCCTGGAAAAAGCCCATGTGATCCATTATTCGCGCAAAAAAAGCTGAGTCAGCGCTTTTCCAGTGCCAGCAAGTAGGGTGCGTTGTTGCGTCCCAGCGGTTGCAGGCGGACGCGGTTCCAGCGTTGCGGCGCCAAAGTGGCGCACAGCTCTTCAATGGCGTGGCATTCTTCAGCGGCGCCGACGTGGCCGGTGTACAGCACCAGGGCGATGCGACCGCCGGGCAGCAGCAATTCGCTGGCAGCAGCAACGGCTGTTACGCTGTCAGCGGCGGTGGTGGTCAGGTTATGATCGCCGCCGGGCAGATAGCCGAAATTGGCGATAACGGCGCGCGGGCGGCGGCACAGTGGTTGCAAAAGTTGTCCGCTGGCAGCGTGGTTAGCGCAACACAGCCACACACCGTTATCATCACCGTTACTGCACAGCGTGATGCCGTGTTGGCGCAACAGCTGGTCACTGGCGCTGATAGCCTGGCGTTGGATATCAATGGCTACAACCGTGCCAGCAGCGCTTGTATTTACCTGGCGGGCGAGAAACAGCGTGTCGCGACCGCGTCCGGCGGTTAAATCAACAGCCAGATCCCCGGCTTGCAGCACCTCGGCCAGCAGGTGATGGGCGTGGACGATAACGTCTCCCAGTTGTGGCGGCATGACAGGCTCCTGTGTTAAAAAATGGCGATGTCAATCACGTCACTGTATCATCATATTTCCAGGGATGACAACATGTTACCGGAAAGTTTTTCTTCACCACGTATGCTCCCCTTCAACGCCGCCTGTCTGGAGGATGATTTTATTTTGCAGCCTGCCGATGCCGATCCCGGCGGTAGCGGGGTGTGGCTGCTGTTGCAGCGCGGCGAATTGTGGCTGGTCGGTGATGATCTGCCTGCCGCCGTACCGGCTTATATCGACGTTAACAAGGCCCTCTATCTGGGGAAATGGCGCGGTCAGCCGTGCCGGGCGCTGGTGGTGCCGTCGGCGCTGGAGCGGCCGCCGCAGTGGCGTGGTGTAGCGCTGCGCGGCGATGATCCGCCCGTAACGCTGGCGTTGTGGTCTCTGGCCGCTTTGGCCCAGCGTCTGCTCAACTGGTACCGCGACAGCGCTTTTTGTCCCCGTTGTGGTTGCGCCTGTGCCTTTATCCCCGGAGAATGGGGGCGCCAGTGCAGCAGTTGCGCTCATCAGCGTTACCCGGAAGTCTATCCCTGTGCCATTGTGCTGATAAAACGCGGCGACGAGGCGTTGCTGGTGCGCAAGAGCGTATGGGCGGCGGGACGTTACGGCTTGGTGGCTGGCTTTGTCGAACCGGGCGAATGCTTTGAAGAAGCCCTGCAGCGCGAAGTGCGCGAAGAGGTGGGCATACAGGTAACCAATATTCGCTATATCGGCAGTCAGGCGTGGCCGTTCCCGGCCCAGATAATGGTCGGTTTCAGCGCCGATTATGTGGACGGCACCGTGCAGACAGACAACAATGAACTGGAAGACGCGCGCTGGTTTGACCGCGACAACCTGCCGCAGTTGCCGTCAAAACGCAGCATCGCCCGCTACCTGATTGATGGTTGGCTGGCGCGTAGGTGGTAGTGTGTTCAACGGTGCCACAGCCCCACATGGTGGCGGCGCGCCTGCTGCTCCAGCCGCAAAAACTCCCGTTTGTGCTTGAAATCAAAACGGCGGTAGACCATGGCGCGGCCCTCTTTCAGCAGCAGGCGGTTGAGCATGGTGCCGTTTGGCAACCATACATAGCCCAGCACGCGGCCATAATGATCGCGCTTGTCGCCGCCCACCTCCACGCGTACCCGTTGACCTTTATAGCGCCGGATAAATGTTTTCAAAGTGTCTCTGGCGCTGTGGCGCAGAACGCGGCGGTTTTTACAGCCCAGGCGAATAAATTTCCTGTCGCGGCCATTGTCTTTTTTCTCCGGACAATCCACCCCGATCAGGCGCACAATGCCGACATTTTTGACCTTGATAGTGTCGCCGTCGTATATCCAGGTGACGATGCCGCTATGTGCCGCCAGTGCTGGTGTTGCCACGCCGCTGCTGACAAAAATAACCAGGATTAACATTGACATTACAGAAAGACGAAGCATGGTTATACTCCTGCACAAAATAGGGATACTAACTGGTTTTTCCGCCAGTACGCTGTTCCTTCTCCCGTTCCAGCAGGCGCTGAAACGGTATCCCTTCACTTAGATGGTAGCCGCAGCCATCGGGCAATTCGGCGTTGGAGAAGAAGATCTCCTTGTTGGGAAAGTCGCGGCACAGTTGCGGGCGGTTGGCGTAGTCACGGCAGCGCCCATCGCTGCCCAGGCAGCGGCAGGCGAACACCAGCAGACCGTCGCGGTCGCGGCCGGTTACAACAAAGCGTTCCAGCTGTTTATCGCGCCGTTTCAGATGACCAAACAGCAGGCGCGAGCGCAGCCAGTGTCCCTTGTGACTCAGATGGAGGTGGCGGCAGCAGTTGCCGCACTGGCGGCACTGGCCGGTAAGGATCAGCTCCTTACCGGCCAGGCGTAGACGCAGTTTGCGCATATAGCCGTTAAGGCTTGGCATTGCCGCTTACAGCTTGAGTTTGTCGGCGACAAAATCGATATCCTTGTCACCGCGGCCGCTTAGATTGACCAGAATGCGCTTTCCTTTCAGCTCCGGAGCTACGCGCATGGCGTAGGCCAGGGCGTGGGCGCTTTCCAGTGCCGGGATAATCCCCTCGGTGCGCGACAGGGTCATGAAAGCGTCGAGACATTCCTGGTCGCTGGCGGTCTGGTAGTTGACGCGGCCGATATCCTTCAGGTAGCTGTGCTGCGGACCGACACCGGGATAATCAAGCCCGGAGGCGATGGAGTACACCGGTAGCGGTTCGCCGGCCTCGTCCTGCAGTACATAACAGCGCATGCCGTGGAGAATGCCGGGAGAACCAAGGGTGGCGGTAGCGGCGTGATAGGGGGTATCCAGTCCCAGGCCGGACGGCTCTATGCCGATCATCTCTACATCGTCATCGAGAAACGCGGTAAACAGCCCCATGGCGTTACTGCCGCCGCCAACACAGGCCACCAGCTTATCGGGCAGGGCGCCGGTCATCTCCTGAAACTGCTCACGTGCCTCGATGCCGACAATTTTCTGAAAATCGCGCACCATCATGGGGAACGGATGCGGGCCCACCACCGAGCCGATGGCGTAAAAGAAATTCTGCGGATCGCGCAGATATTCTTCAAAGGCGCTGTCCACGGCATCCTTCAGCGATTTTGTGCCGCGATCAACCGGGATTACCTTGGCGCCCATCAGTTTCATGCGCACCACGTTGGGCGCCTGTTTGGCCACGTCGATTTCACCCATGTGAATTTCGCACTCGATTCCCACCAGGGCACAGGCGGCCGACAGGGCTACGCCGTGCTGACCGGCACCGGTTTCGGCCAGAATTTTGGTCTTGCCCATCTTTTTGGCCAGCAGGGCTTCGCCGAGGCAGTGGTTGATTTTGTGGGCACCGGTGTGGTTTAGATCCTCACGTTTAACGTAAATTTTTGCGCCACCCAACTGCTCGCTTAGGCGGCGGCAGTAGTATACCGGACTGGGACGACCGACATAGTGGCGTTGCAGATCGTGTAACTCGTCGATAAATGAGGTGGAATCGCGGATTTCCAGATAGGACTGGCAGATGTCGTCCATTACCGCCTTGAGTTCCGGCGGCAGTTGCTGACCGCCGTATTCGCCGAAATAACCTTCGTTGTTGGGGGAGTTGCTGATGTTGGTCATGATCTCTCCTGATAGTAGTGTTGCTGGCGGCGGTCTTCGCGCCGCCGTTGATAGCTGGACGGAATATAACGATTGTAGGCAAGGCGTATCCCCAGCACAAACAGCGCGCAGCATACGCCGATGATGGCGCTGTACAGGGGCGGGGTAAGCATGGCTATGCGGATTAGCAATGTGGCCACCGCGTAACCGCAGTTGCGAAAAGCCACCCGATAACTGGAGCCGTAGCGCATGGCAAACAGCATAATAAAAATATCGCAGAAAATCAGCAGGGTATAGAACGATTCAAAGGTCTGATTCTCAGCACCAAAGAACAGACTGTGCCACCAGTTGTAGGCCAGAATATGGGTAAACGCCAGCAGCATTATCAGGGCGGTGGCCTTTTTTATCAGGATAAAAGTGGCGGTGTCGCGCTCCTCGTTCATGTAAGTGCGTGCTTCGGTCTGGCGGTAGTAGAAGTTGAGGATGACAAACATCAGCAGCGAACCCACTGCCAGGGCGCTGATATCCACCACCAGCGGCGCCAGCCCGTTCCAGTGGATGGGCTCGTGCAGGTGGGATATCTCCTTGAAGATGTCGCGCAGCAGTACCAGCGACAGAATCTCCACCTGTTTGCCCACCGAGATGGATACCGAGTACACCAGACAGAACAGCAGGCTCACCACCTCGAAAGCCAGTACCACGGTAAATACCAGTTGAATCGCTTCCAGATGGTTTTCCGGCGTCAGTTCCGCTAGCGGCGGCGGCAGCAGCCCCCAGCGTTTGGCCTCTATTCCCGCCAGAGCGCCGAGAAAAATTATCACCAGCAGGGTGCCGATACGCCGCTGCCCTTTGACGCTTTCAAACAGTGCTTCAACACGTTCGTAGGCGTGGTTGATATTGCTGGCGACCGGATTGAGAATCACAACTCTACTCTCCGCTGCCCAGATGGTGGCGGATAACGCACATCACCATGATCTCTTTGTCCTGCTGCTGACGCTGAAACAGTTGTTGCGCTTCGGAAGGGTAGCGCGCCGATACCACGCTCATCAACTCCTCGTCACCCTTGCGGTAGTGCACTTCAAATGGAATCAGGGCGTTGTCGTCGTTCATGGCTGGAACTCATCGGCGTCAAAGCACTGGGTGGCAAAGTAGTCGGCCATGGTTTCGGCGCGGCGGATCAGCTCCACCGTGCCGTCGCGGCGCAGCAACAGTTCTTTGGGGCGCAGTCGGCCATTGTACTGGAAACCCATGGCGTGACCGTGGGCGCCGCTGTCGTGAATGGCGAGCAGATCGCCCTCCTCTATGCGTGGCAGCGCACGCTGCACGGCAAATTTATCGTTATTCTCACACAAAGAGCCGACCACATCGTAGACCATATCGGCAGGCTGATCCTCTTTGCCGACCACGTCGATATGATGGTAGGCGCCGTACAGCGCCGGCCGCATCAGTGCCGACATGCAGGCGTCCACCCCTACATACTGACGGTAGGTATCCTTGAAATTGATGGCACTGGTTACCAGGCAACCGTGGGGGCCGGTCATGTAGCGGCCGCTTTCCATGTACATGTGCGGCACAAAACCGTGGCGCTGTTTGAAATCGTTGAACAGGGCGGTAATCTCGCTGGCCATGGTTTCCAGCGCCAGCGGCTGCTGATCCGGCTGGTAGGGGATACCGAAGCCGCCGCCGATGTTGACAAACTCAAACTCTATATCAAGTTGCTCCTTCACCATTGCGGCAATTTCCAGCACCATGCGTGCCGTCTCCACCATGTAGGTGTAGTCCAGCTCGTTGGAGGCTACCATGGTGTGCAGGCCGAAACGGCGGGCACCGCGTTGGCGGGCACGGCGATAGGCGTCCAGCACCTGCTCGTGGGTGATGCCGTATTTGGCCTCCACCGGGTTGCCAATGATGACATTGCCGGTGCGGCGCGGGCCGGGATTGTAGCGAAAACAGATCAGCTCGGGAAAATCAACTACCTTGTCGATTAGGGAGATATCGTCAAGGTTGAGAATGCTGCCCCCATCTTTGGCCGCCCAGTCAAACTCCTCGGCGCTGGTATTGTTGGAGGTGAACATAATCTGCTCGCCGCTGGCCCCCAACTCACGGCTCATGGCCAACTCGGGGATGGAACTGCAGTCGAAGCCAAAGCCCATCTCCAGCATAATCTGCATAATACGCTTGTTGGGCAGCGCCTTGACGGCAAAGTATTCGCGAAAGCCGTCAATACCAGCGAAAGCCTGCTTGAGAGCCGCACCGGTAGCGCGGATCCCCTTTTCGTCGTAGATATGAAACGGCGTGGCAAAATGTTGTGCTATGGCGGGCAGAGCCGGAAACAGGCGCTGCTTGAAATCTGCGGACATGGGCATGAAAACGGTATCTCCTTGTGTATTTATTGGTGTCTGGGTTCTTTTTGTAATTTAACTATTTAGGTCGCTGATTGTAATTAAAAGTTGCGTTGCAGCGCAACCGATATTTAATATATTTTGCCGTTTGTTGTCGTTGCGACGCGGCAGGGCTTGCTTGACGCTTTCGCAGATGTGTATAAAATAAAAGAATAATACACATTGCGTAACCAGGGAGGAACCATGAGGACCAATATCGTTGTTGATGATGCTCTAATGGCCGAAGCATTGCAATTAAGTGGGATAAAAACAAAAAAGTGTGTCGTTGAAACCGCCCTTAAACTGCTGGTTCAAGTTAAAAGGCAGGAAAAAATTCGCCAGCTTAAAGGTGCGCTGAGTTGGGATGGCGATTTGTCGTCCATGAGGGAAGAGTCATGATCATGGTGGATTCATCAGTATGGATAAACTATTTCAACGGCACAGATACATGGCAAACAGACCTCCTCGACCAACTGCTTGGTCAGGTTCCCCTGTTTACCGGTGATCTGATTCTAACAGAAGTGCTGCAAGGATTCAGAAGTACCACAGACTACAACAAGGCCAAAGAAGCCATGTCCGTGCTGGAGTGCAAAACTCTGGGAGGGTATGAAATCGCCGTTAAAAGCGCAGAAAATTACAGGCGGCTAAGAAG
>JAMOOS010000327.1 GCA_027065245.1 Desulfuromonadaceae bacterium
ATAGGAGATGCCGCAGTCGATGCAGGCGTGCTTTTCCGAAAACTGCTGACAGTCGCCGTCGCCATCCAGCCGTTGCACCAGCACCAGACCGTCGCCCAGGCGCAACGCCGCATCCACCGCCTCGGCCAGGCGATTGGCTATCCCCTCCTTGACGATGATGCGATCCACCACCACCTCGATGGTGTGCTGCCTGTTTTTATCCAGCGCCGGTGCCTGGGCCAACTCGTACAACTCGCCATCGATGCGCACGCGCACATAGCCGTCGGCCTGCAACTGTTTCAGTTCGCGGCGATACTCCCCTTTGCGCCCGCGCACCAGCGGCGCCAGAATCATCAGACGGCTGCGTTCGGGATATTCCAGCACTCTATCGACAATCTGCTGCACTGTCTGCGCGGCAATCTGGCGCCCGCAGCGGTGGCAGAACACCTTGCCGACGCGAGCGAACAACAGACGCAGATAGTCGTAGATTTCGGTGACGGTGGCCACGGTGGAGCGGGGATTTTTGGAGGTTGTCTTCTGTTCAATGGCGATGGCGGGGGACAGCCCGTCGATGCTGTCCACATCCGGTTTTTCCATCTGCTCAAGAAACTGGCGCGCGTAGGCGGACAGGCTCTCCACGTAGCGGCGCTGCCCCTCGGCATAGATGGTATCGAAAGCCAGGGTGGACTTGCCGGAACCGGATACGCCGGTGATCACCACCAGTTTATCGCGCGGAATAACCACGTCGATATTCTTCAGGTTGTGCTCGCGCGCTCCTTTGACGATGATACTGTCGTTCATGATACCACCGCCGCGTCGGCAGCGCTCATCTGCGCCGCCATGTTAACCGCCGCCACCAGGCTGGCGCAGTCGGCTGTGCCGCTACCGGCCAGATCGTAGGCGGTACCGTGATCCACCGAGGTACGGATAATCGGCAGACCCAGGGTTACGTTAACGCCATCGTCAAAGTGAAGCAGTTTCAATGGGATCAGCCCCTGGTCGTGGTACATACACACCACGGCGTCGTAATCGCCACGGGCGGCAAAGTGAAACAGGGTATCGGCGCTGTGGGGACCGCTGACATTGTAACCGGCGGCACGCGCCTGCTCGATGGCGGGGCGGATAACACGCTGCTCCTCGTCACCGAACATGCCGCCCTCACCGGCGTGGGGGTTGAGAGCCAGCACGGCGATACGCGGCTGGCGACCGGGGGTAAAATAGCGTCTGAAAGCGCGGGCGCTAATGGCGATGGTTTCCGCGACGGCGGCGCTGGTAAGGCGGGCGGGGACATCTCTAAGCGCCACATGGGTGGTAACCAGGCACACCTTCAGCCGCGTGCCACCCAGCATCATCACCACCCGTTCCACGCCGCAGTTGTGCGCCAGCAGCTCGGTATGGCCGGGGAACGGACACCCGGCCAGGCGCAACGCCTCTTTGTGGATGGGGGCGGTAATCATGGCCGCCGCCGCACCGGCGCGGCAGCGCGCACACGCCCACTCTATATAGGCCAGTTGCGCCTGGCCGCACTGTTGCTGCACCCGGCCAAAGGGCACCTGCTCTACATCGAGCTGCGACAACGGCCGCAGGCGCAACGAACGCTGGCCACAGGTAAACAGCTGTTCCGCGTCATTTGCGCCAGCGCCTAGCGATGCAAAAGCGGAAAAAAGCGCCGCCGCCCGCTGCATAACTGCGCCATCTCCAGCCACCACCAGGCGCGGCAGCCAGTTGTCCAGGGCGCCGTCCAGCAGCGCCTTGACGATAATCTCGGCACCGATACCGGCCGGATCGCCCATGGTTATAATCAGATCGTCTGTCATGATTGTTCTATCCATTTATGCCGGTTGAAGCAATAGCTGCAAAACTGCTTTACAGCCGACGGGAAAAAGACATATATTAAGCGATTATTTTCGCCAACAGGCGGACTGCGTAGTGTATCACAGCAGTATTGTTTTTGCTAACCTGTTCCGGCCGTTCACAACGAGCCGCAGCGCAAGAGCCAGTCCATGAGCCATTCATTCACCAGCCGTTTTTTCGATCGTCTGCACCGCGTGGTTATCAGCGCCGCCAGCCATTTTCATATCAGCGAAACCACGTTCATGTCCATCATGGCGGTGGCCATCGGCGTTATTGCCGGGCTGTGCAACTTTGCCTTCCGCAAAGCCATCGATTTTTTCCACTGGCTGGTGGTCGAACAGGGAGTGGAATACTTTAACATCCCCATGGATCACTGGGACAGCAGCCGCTGGTGGATTATCCTGTTTCCGGTCATCGGCGGTATTTTGATGATCCCCTTCGGCATCTGGTTTAGCAAAGACCTCAAATTCGGTTTTGCCGCCTTTTTAGAACAGGTAAACCTGCGCGGCGCCAAGATACCCGGCAGCACCATCATCACCCGCGGTCTGGCCAGCGCCATCACCCTGGGTACCGGTGGCAGTGCCGGCCAGGAAGGCCCCATCGCCCAGATCGGCGGTGCCGTGGGCAGCCAGTTCGGCCAGGGGTTCAAAGTAAGCGGCAATCGCCTGAAGGTGCTGGTGGCCTGCGGCGTGGCCGGTGGCATCGCCGCCACGTTCAACGCTCCCATCGCCGGGGTGTTTTTTGCCCAGGAAATTGTGCTGCTGTCGTCGTTTGAGATCTCCAGCTTCACCTCCATCGTCATCGCCAGCGGTATCAGCACGGTAGTCTCGCGCGCCTTGCTCGGCAACAAACTGGTTTTTCATGTGCCGGTCTATCAGATGCACAGCCATTGGGAGCTGCTGCTGTACATGGTATTGGGGGTGGTGGTAGGCACGCTGGCGGCCAGCTTTATCGATATCCACTTCCGTGTGAAGGATCTTTTTGACGCCATCAAGATACCGCGCCTGACCAAGCCGATACTGGGAGCGTTCATCGTCGGTATCATCGGTGTGGCCCTGCCGCAGGTGTTGGGCAACGGCTACGAGTTTATCGATAAATTCCTCAACGGTAACGGTACGTTGTGGCTGCTGCTGGCGCTGGTGGTGTTCAAGTCTCTGGCCACCTCCATCACCCTCGGTTCCGGACTGCCCGGCGGCCTGTTCGCGCCGGTGCTGTATATCGGCTCGGTTATCGGCGGCGCTTTCGGCTACATCGCCCAGATGACTTTCCCCCACGCCGGTATCGCCCCTGGCTCCTACGCGCTGGTGGGAATGGGGGCGTTTCTCTCGGCCGCCACCCACGCCCCCATGACGGCGATATTTCTGCTGTTTGAGCTAACCGCCTCTTACCACGTCATCGTCCCCATCATGTTGTCGTGTGTCATCGGCACCGCCATCTCGCGCCATTTCAAAAAAGACAGCCTCGATACCGTAGAGCTGTCCAAGGCCGGAATCGACCTTGAGGCGGGCAAGGAACGCAACATCATGAAGTCGATTCTGGTGGGCGATATCATGACCACCAAACTGGAGACTATCCCGGAAAACATGACCCTGCGCCAGTTTACCGAATTTATCTCCAACACCCGTCACAGCAATTTTCCCCTGGTCAACAGCAAGGGGGAGATGACGGGGATTCTGTCGATTCAGGATTTTCTCGGCGCGGTGTTTGAAGACGACCTTCTCGATCTGGTGGTGGTAAAGGAGCTGGCCACCACCGATGTAATTACGGTATTTGCCGATGAGAATCTCGACCAGGCCATGCGCAAAATCGGCTACCGCAACATTGAGCAACTGCCGGTGGTGGACAAGGAAAACCAGCGCAAACTGGTGGGGATTGTCTCGCGCCGTGATATGGTTTCCGCCTACAACAAGGCGCTGATGGCGCGCGTCATGGGTGACGACGGTGACAGTTGATACTCCGCGCCTGAACGAGCAGCAACTGGCGGCGGTGCACCACGGCGACGGCCCGCTGCTGATTCTCGCCGGTGCCGGTTCCGGCAAGACCAGTACCCTCACCAGCCGGGTGGTACACCTGATAACCGCGCGTCAGGTACCGGCATGGCGCGTGCTGGCGGTAACCTTTACCAACAAGGCCGCCGCCGAGATGAAGGAACGCATCGAAAAGCAGCTACCCGGTCAGGAGCTGCCGTGGGTGGCTACGTTCCACTCCACCTGCGTGCGCATTCTGCGCCGCGAAATCACCGCCCTGGGCTACGACAGCTCCTTTTCCATCTACGACGACAACGACCAGCAGCGTCTGCTCAAAACAGTGCTGGACGAGCTTGACATCAACGACAGCCAGCTCAAGCCACGCAGCGCTGCTGCCGCCATCGATGCCTGGAAAAACCGTGGCATCAGCGCCGACAACGCCCCCCAGGGACATCCGGCCACACCGGTTTACCGCCTCTACCAGCAGCTGTTGCGCCAGGCCAATGCCCTCGATTTCGGCGATCTGCTGCTGGTCTGTGTGAGGCTGTTTGCCGAGCGCCCGGATATTCTCAGACGCTACGCCGAACGCTTTCTCCATCTGCTGGTGGATGAATTTCAGGACACCAACGCCGTGCAATACCAACTGGTAAAACAACTGGCCAGCGTCCATGGCAACCTGTGCGTTGTCGGCGATGACGACCAGTCCATCTACCGTTGGCGCGGCGCGGTGGTAGACAATATCCTCGGCTTTGAACACGATTTTCCCGGCTGCACCACCATCCGTTTGGAGCAGAATTACCGCAGCAGCGCCACCATCATCGCTGCCGCTGCCGCCGTGGTGGCCAACAACAGCGCCCGTAAGGGGAAAACCCTGTGGACCGACAATCCCGCCGGTGAGCCGGTTACCCTAGAAGCTCTCAACGATGATGTGGAGGAAGCGCGCTACATCTGCCGCAGCATCGAAAAGCTGCTGGCGCAGGGACGCCGCCGCAGCGATATTGCGCTGCTGTATCGCACCAACGCCCAGTCGCGGGTACTGGAGGAAGCGCTGATGGCGGCGCGCCTGCCCTACGCGGTGTTTGGCGGCGTACGGTTTTTCGCCCGTATGGAAATAAAGGATATCCTCGCCTACCTGCGTCTGCTGGTAAATCCCGCCGACAGCGTGGCCGCACGGCGCATAATCAACGTACCGGCGCGCGGCATCGGCGCCACCACCTGCGCCAGAATCGCCGCTGTGGAACAACAGGCGGGCGGCTTTTATCCCGCCTGCACATTAGCGCTGGAACAGGGAGTTATCAAAGGAGCGCCAGCAAAAAAAGTGGCCGCCTTCACTGCCATGATGAAGGACTTTGCCCGCGCCGCCCAACGCCTGCCCTACCCGCAGCTGGTAGCGGAAATTATTGACACCAGCGGCTACCGCGCCATGCTGGAAAGCGATAACAGCAGCGAAAGCGCGGAACGCCTCGACAACCTCGAGCAACTGCTGGCCGGCATGGAGGAACATCACAGCAACGGTTTGAGCCTGGAAGAATATCTGGAGCAGATAGCCCTGGTAACCGACCTTGACGGCTACGACAGCAACGCCGCGCGGATTACCCTGATGACCTTGCATGCCGCCAAGGGGCTGGAATTTCCCGTGGTGTTCATGTGCGGCCTCGAAGAGGGGCTGTTCCCGTCGGTGCGCGGCGGCAACAACGACGAGCATCTGGAGGAGGAACGGCGACTGTGCTACGTAGGCATGACCCGCGCCAAAGAAAAACTCTACCTCACCCACGCCCGGCGGCGGCGCATCTACGGCAGCTACCAGTCCAATCCGCCCAGCCGCTTTTTGCAGGAGATACCCGCCCACCTGCTCGCCGCCGACACCACACCGGCGGCAGCCGACAGCAGCGGCGCCAAGCAGCACAATCTGGCGGCCCTGCTTGACGCGACAGCGCCGCCAGTACCAGCACAACCAGTGCCAGCACAACCAGTGCCAGCGCAACCAGCCGCCAGCGCCACGCCACAGGTTATCGAAGTTGAACCGGCACCGTCCAGCAACTGTCTCACCATCGGCGCCCGCGTGCGCCACCGCCGCTTCGGCCTCGGCACCGTGCGCCGGGTAGAAGGCAGCGGCGACAAACAAAAAGTGATCGTCTACTTCAACCAATAC
>JAMOOS010000328.1 GCA_027065245.1 Desulfuromonadaceae bacterium
GCCTCTGTCCGCTGGCGGTCAAACTCAGCTCCACACCGCGCAGGGGCGCGCCGCCTTCCAGCGCTTCATCGGCCAGCCGGGTAAAGATGGCAAACGCGCCGAGAATCTCGTTTTTAAGCGCCGTTTCCACACGGCTTACCAGCCAGTCGCCAGCGCTGCCGCGCAGCAATTCCAGCTGCGGTGTGCGCATGGGCAGCATTGTGTCGTTATCAGTCATCAATTTTCCAGTTTACGCTGTAATTTCCGCCGCGTTGACTTTACCAGTTGAGTACAGGATTTATAAAGGAAAAAACGGTTTACGCGCTTGCTATGAGTGTGTCGGAGAGCCGCCTGGTTGCAGTATAATGTTGCGCTGCTATTATAAATGATGTGGATGACGCTATTTAACTGGTGCAACAAAGCCGGAAAACAGCAGGAACAATAACTGCTGACCACAGCGGCGCTGCCGCTTAACCCGACAGGAGAATAAACCATGCCCAAGCTGCAAGGAAGTGCCACCGAAAAAAATCTGCTCAAATCGTTTGCCGGCGAAAGCCAGGCGCGCAACCGTTATACCTACTTTGCTGCCGTTGCCAAAAAGGAGGGCTATGTACAGATTTCCGCCATTTTTGAGGAGACTGCCGCGCAGGAAAAGGAGCACGCCAAGCGCTTTTTCAAGTTTCTCGAAGGGGGTGAAGTGGAGATATGCGCCGCTTTTCCGGCGGGAAAACTGGGCACAACTGCCGAAAATCTTCTTGCCGCAGCCGAGGGGGAAAACGAGGAGCATACCAGTCTGTATCCGGCCTTTGCCGCCACTGCCCGGCAGGAGGGGTTTGACGACATAGCTGATGCCTGGGAGGCGATATGCGTGGCGGAAAAACAGCACGAAAAACGCTACCGTGATCTGCTGGCCAACATTGACGCCGGGCGGGTGTTCCACCGCGATGGCTCCGTGGCCTGGCGCTGCCGCAACTGCGGCTATCTGCATCATGGCCCCGATGCGCCGGAAAAATGCCCCGCCTGCATCCATCCCCAGGCGCATTTTGAGCTGTTGGGAGAGAACT
>JAMOOS010000329.1 GCA_027065245.1 Desulfuromonadaceae bacterium
CGCCAACGAGCCGTTGGATGTGTACGTCAATTCCCGCCTGATCGCTCGGGGGGAAGTGGTGCTGGTGGATGATAAACTCGGTTTACGTCTTACCGATGTGGTCAGTCCGGCAGAACGTATCGAGAATCTGGGTTAGCTCGTGTTCGCGCGCCTGTTGACAGCCGTTGTAGCTGCCGTCGTGTTGTTTCCGCCTGCAGGTTGGTGCGCCGCTGGCAGCAGTATCTCCGACGAGTTGCTGCCCATGAGTATCAAGGTGCTGGGGGCCCTGGCGCTGGTGCTGGGGCTGATGCTGGCGTTGTACGCCGTCTTGAAGCGCAGCGGTCGCTGGCTGCCGTCCGCTCGGGGGGGCAGTATAAAAATTATCGAGGTGCGCTCTCTGGCGCCGCGTAACATGCTGTATCTTATTCAGGTTAAAGATCGTACCCTGCTGGTTGCCAGCAGTGCCGAGGGGGTTCATACCCTGTCAAGTTGGGATGAGCCGGGAGTTTTTGCCGCTGTATTGGATCAAGCGGTGGAGAAACAGATGCCTGCTGCGGAGGAAGAATGAAAAAACTGGCCGGAATTATCGCCGTTGCGCTTGCCGGTGCCGGTATTGCCACTGTTGCCGGAGCGGTTGATCTGCCGAGTATCACCATCGGTATGAAAAACGCGTCCTCGCCGGAGCAGGTTTCTACGGCACTGCAGATTCTGCTGGTTCTGACCATATTCTCCATTGCACCGGCTATTCTGCTCATGACCACGTCGTTCGTGCGCGTGGTGGTGGTGTTGTCGTTTATCCGCCAGGCCATGGGAACCCAGCAGATGCCGCCCAATCAGGTTATCGTTGGTCTGGCCTTGTTTCTCACCTTTTTTATCATGTCGCCGGTGTACAGTGTGGTTAATCAGAAGGCTCTGCAGCCGTATCTCAAGGGGAAAATCAGTCAGCAGCAGGCATTTGATACGGCGGTGCAACCTGTTCGTGATTTCATGTTTCGCCAAACGCGGGAAAAAGATCTCGCTTTGCTGGTGGAGATTTCCGGCAATCCGCAGCCAGACGACCGCCAGGCGGTAAAAACAACCACCCTTATTCCAGCGTTTATGCTCTCCGAATTGAATCGTGCCTTTCAGATTGGCTTCATGATTTACATCCCTTTTCTGGTTATCGACATGGTGGTGGCGTCGGTGTTGATGTCCATGGGGATGATGATGCTGCCGCCGCCGATAATCTCGTTGCCATTCAAGCTACTGCTGTTTGTGCTGGTGGATGGTTGGGGCCTGGTCGTGGGCTCTCTAGTGAAAAGTTTTTCATGATGAGGCACTGTAATGACTCCCGATTTTGTCATTGATATTGGTCGTGAAGCGGTGAAGACGGTGTTGCTGATCTCCGCGCCCATGTTGCTGGCCGGGCTGGTGGTTGGCTTGCTGGTGAGTATTTTTCAGGCCGCCACCCAGATAAACGAGCAGACCATGACCTTTATCCCCAAAATCGTGGCGGTGCTGGTGGCGCTGATACTGTTTGCGCCGTGGATTATCAGAGTAATGCTGGCATTCACAAATAACATATTTCACAGCATCACATTACTGGGAGGGTAGCCACAGATGCAGGGACTGCCGATACCCATAGATAAGGTGCAGATGGCGCTGATTTGCCTGGCGCGCCTGGCGGGAATCTTCGGTAGTATGCCGGTATTCGGCAGCAGTATGGCTACACCGCGGGCAAAGGCAACGCTGGCAGTGCTGCTGACGCTGGTAATTTTCCCTGCGGTACAGCAGTATATCCCGGCGCATAGCTTTCAGCCGATGGCACTGGGAGTGCTGGTGGCCAGCGAGGCGATGCTGGGTATCATGCTCGGTTTCGTGGCGCGCATCATATTTACCGCCGCCGAGTTTGGCGGTACCATCGTCGGCTACCAGATGGGTTTTGCCGCCGCCAATGTTTACGATCCGCAGAATCAGCGTCAGGTGTCGCTGATTTCCCAGTTTCAAAATGTTTTCGCGGTGCTGATTTTTCTCGCCCTTGATGTTCATCACGATATTCTGCGCGTTATGGTCGATTCCTACCGTCTGCTGCCGCCAGGTGATCTCAACTTTTCCGGCAATGCCGTGCCGTTTATCATGACCCTCACCGGCAATATGTTTGTGCTGGCTATCCGTTTCAGCGCGCCGATTCTGGCGGTACTGCTGCTGTCCGGCCTGGTGTTGGGGATACTGTCGCGGGTGTTCCCCCAGCTCAATGTATTCATGTTATCGTTCCCCATCAATATTGCCATGGCGTTTATTATTCTCGGTCTTACCATGAACCTCATAGCGGCGTTGCTTAGTCGTGAGTTTGCCATCCTGCCGGAGCATATGGAGCGGCTGGTGGTACTTCTGAAGGGGGGCTGATGGCGGAGGAGTCCGGCCAGGAACGCACCGAACAGGCCACAGCCAAGCGGCGTGAGGATTTCCGTAAAAAAGGGCAGGTTGCCCAGAGCAAGGAGATCAACACCGCCGCGTTGCTGTCGGTCATGTTGCTCGTGTGGTATTTTTATGCCGCCTCGTTTTGGCAGAAACTGGCGTGGATGGTGCACCATTTGCTGGAACAGACCTGTCACCTTATAATTACCCCGCTGACGGTGATGCAACTGTTGCTGTTCAGTGCCAAAAATGCTGCCATGCTGCTGATGCCGTTGTTTCTTGCCGTGCTGGTGGTCGGTTTTCTGGCCAGTTATCTGCAGATCGGCTGGCTGTTTACCACCGAGCCGCTGAAGCCGGATTTCTCCAAACTCGATCCTGTCAAAGGGGCGGGGCGGTTCATCTCCAAACGCTCCCTGGTGGAGTTGCTCAAATCGTTGGCCAAGGTGCTGCTGGTCGGGTTTGTCGCTTACAAGACCGTGTTCGACCAGTTCGGCAATGCGCTGTATCTGGTGGATATGGACGTGGTTGAGACCCTCAAATATGTCGGTTCGGTCTCGTTGTCGGTCCTGTTTCGCTGTTGCGGCGTGATGCTGCTGCTGGCACTGCTCGATTTTCTCTTTGTCCGCTGGGAAATGGAAGAGAAGATGAAGATGACCAAGCAGGAGCAGAAGGAGGAGTTCAAAGAGAGCGAGGGCGACCCGCAGCTCAAAGCGCGGGTGCGTTCCCTGCAGCAGGAGATGGCGCGCAACCGCATGATGACCGAGGTGCCCAAGGCCGATGTGGTTATTACCAACCCAACTCACCTGTCGGTGGCTATCCGCTATGAACAGGGTAAAATGGATGCGCCGCAGGTGGTGGCCAAAGGTGCCGACCATCTGGCGCTTAAAATTCGTGAGGTAGCGCGCGAACACAATATTCCTCTGGTAGAGAACGTCGCAGTGGCACGGGTATTGTATAAAGTAGATCTTGGTGCCGTGGTGCCTGAACACATGTTCAAGGCCGTGGCCGAGATTCTTGCCTATGTCTACAGTTTGAAAAAGCGACGTTAATCTATGTTTGCAGCAGTAACAGACAACCGTTGGTTCAAAATACTTGTGCGCAGCGATATTATTGTATCGCTGGGGCTGGTCATGGTGCTGATGCTCATGATTCTGCCCCTGCCGCCGCTGCTGCTGGATATTTTTCTCTCCCTCAATATCACCATCGCCCTGCTGATTCTCATCATCAGTCTGTATACCTCCCGTTCGGTGGAGTTTGCCGTATTTCCGGCGGTATTGCTTGCTACCACTTTGTTTCGGCTGTCGCTCAATGTCGCGTCCACGCGTCTTATTCTCCTCCATGGTGAGGAGGGGCCGGGAGCGGCCGGTGCGGTTATAAAATCGTTCGGCCAGTTTGTTGTCGGCGGCAACTATGTAGTCGGTATTGTGGTGTTTGTTATCCTGGTGCTGATCAACTTTATGGTTATCACCAAAGGTGCCGGGCGGGTAGCTGAAGTTGCCGCCCGTTTTACCCTGGACGCCATGCCCGGCAAGCAGATGGCCATTGACGCCGATCTCAATGCCGGTCTTATCGATGATCAGGAAGCCAAGCGACGCCGCCAGGAAATTGCCAACGAGGCCGACTTCTATGGCGCCATGGACGGTGCCAGCAAGTTTGTGCGCGGTGACGCCATCGCCGGTATCATAATCACCATGATCAATATCGGTGCCGGTTTTGTCATCGGCGTGGTGCAGAAGGGGATGCCCGCCATGGAGGCGGCGCAGAACTACACCATCCTCACCGTTGGTGACGGTCTGGTGGGGCAGATTCCGGCGCTGATTATCTCTACCGCCGCCGGTATTCTGGTGACGCGCACCGCCGGTACCGGCAATTTTGGCAGTGACCTCAAAGAGCAGTTCAGTGTTCATCCCCAGGCATTGTGGGTGGTGTCGGCTATATTGTTGGCGTTTGCGTTGATTCCCGGCCTGCCGTTTATACCCTTTGTTACCTTGTCGCTTATTCTGGCATTGGTGGCATATCAAATGAACCGGACGGCGCAGCAGGAACAGGCACAAGAAGCCGAGCAGATGCAGGAAGCCGAGCGAGTCGCGGCACCTGAAGGGGAAGAAGATAACTATGACGAGATGCTCAACGTCGATTTGCTGGAGCTTGAGGTTGGCTATGGCTTGATTCCGTTTGTTGACGCTGCGCAGGACGGTGAACTGCTGGCGCGAATCCGTACCATTCGCAAGCAATTTGCCCTGGAATCGGGTTTTATCGTGCCGCCGGTGCATATCAAGGATAATTTGCAGCTCAAACCCAACGAGTACCGTTTTCTCCTCAAGGGAGTCAAGGTGGCCGGTGCCGAGATGCTGCCCGGTCACTACATGGCTATGAATCCCGGTGTGGCCACCGAAACCATCAAGGGGATTGCCACCGAGGAACCGGCCTTCGGTCTGCCTGCCACATGGATATCTGAAGACAAAAAAGAACGCGCTCAGATCGCCGGTTATACGGTGGTGGATTGCACTACCGTTATGGCTACTCATATCAGCGAAATCATAAAACGCTACGCGCATGAGTTGCTGGGGCGGCAAGAGGTACAGAACTTGCTAGATAACTTGAAGAAGAACTATCCCAAACTGGTCGAAGAACTGGTGCCGGATGTGTTGAGCCTCGGATTGATCATGCGGGTATTGAAAAATCTGCTGCGCGAGGATGTTTCCATCAGAGATTTGCGGACAATTCTGGAGACCATGGCCGATAATGTCGGCAGCAATCCGGATCCGGACTGGTTGACCGAGGTGGTGCGTGCCGGGCTGGCGCGGCAGATAAGCAGCCGTTATGTTCAGGACGATGACGTGCTGCCGGTGATTACGCTAGATCGTGCCCTGGAGGAGGAGGTGAACGCCTCTATTCAGCAGACCGAACAGGGCGGGCGCTATCTGGCCATGGATCCGCACCGTGCTCAGCAGTTGCTCGACGCCATTGCCGAGCAGATTCAGCAGTTCGCGGGCGGCATGACCCCGGTGCTGTTGTGTTCGCCAACAATTCGACCCTATGTCAAAAAGCTGACGGAACGCTATCTGCCCAGCCTGGCAGTTATTTCCCACAACGAGATTGCTCCGCATCTCAAGGTGCGCTCGTTGGGTAACGTGAGGTTGAATGCAAGTTAAGGTATTCGAATCGGAAAATATGGATGCGGCGCTGCGCCAGATCAAGAAGGAGTTTGGCCCTGATGCGTTGATTCTGTCGTCGCGTACGGTGCGCAAGGGAGGACTGGGGCTGTTCGGCAAACCGGTGCTGGAGGTTACGGCGGCCATTGATGGAGCCGATCAGGCGGCGGCTGATGCGCCGGTTGCGCCGGTAACGCAGCCGACTGCCGACAAGGCGGCTGAGTATGCGCGTATTCAGCAGGCTGCTCTTGATAATAGTGATGATATCGATTATCAGCAGGTGTGGTCGCAGACGTCACCGGCGGATGAGATTCAGCAACCGGCCCAGCAGGTACCCCGTCCCGACTTTCGTCCCGATCCGTATCAGAATCAGAACCGGGCCGGGCGCGATAACGATGGCGTTGAGCAATTGCAGCGCGAAGTAGGTCAGTTGCGCGAGATGATCTCCTCGCTGGTGGATGAGCTGCCGGCCAAGCTGGAGCAGATGGCGCGGCCGCAACTGCGTCCGCTGGTGCCGCCGTATCCGGTTGCCGGTGGGGGCGCTGAAGGTGAGGACGAAACCGTGCGTGCCGCCTTAACCCGACTGGGAATCGAAGCGGAAGCGGCACATACCATTGCCCACTATGCGCGCAACAATCTCAGTGCCAGGCAGATTGCCGACCCGGCGGTGCTGAACGCCTTTTTTGTCAAGACTATTGCTGAACTGGTACAGACCACCGGTTCGCTGCTGCCACAGCCGGGCGAGCGCAAGCTGCTGTCCATGATTGGTCCTACCGGCGTGGGCAAGACCACCACTATTGCCAAGCTGGCGGCGGCATATCTGCTGTCCGGCGGACGTCAGGTGGCGCTAGTCACCATTGATACCTATCGTATCGCAGCGGTCGAGCAGCTCAAGGTGTATGGCGAGATCATGAATCTGCCGGTGGAAGTAGTGATGAACTGCGATGAGTTGAAGCGTGTACTGGAGCGCCACAGCAATAAGGATTTGATTCTTATCGATACCGCTGGTCGCAGTCCCAAGGACGATGTGAGCCTGCGCGAGTTGCAGGAGTTTATGGCCGTGGATGATGCCATTGAGCCGCATCTGGTGTTGTCGGCCACCACGCGTGAACGCGATTTGTACGAGATATATAACCGTTTCAGTGTGCTGGAGCCGCGCAGCCTGCTGGTAACAAAACTGGATGAATGTGATAGTTTGGGTGTGTTGCTCAACATTCATCTGCGCAACAATTGTCCGTTGTCGTATCTGGCCAACGGGCAGAAAGTTCCTGAAGATCTGGTACTGGCTGATGCCGAGTTGGTTAGTGCCATGATCCTTGAACGCAGCGAGGGATAATGTGATGAAGGATGCGCACGAACATGCGGACCAGGCGGATACGTTACGCTCGTTAAGTGACCGGATCAGTGACGCGCCGCAGATGAGCGCCGGCAGCAACAAGGCGGCACGGGTGCTTTCTGTTACCAGCGGCAAGGGGGGAGTTGGCAAAACTGCCGTGGTGTCCAATGTCGCCGTTGCCCTGGGAAGAATGGGTAAAAAAGTATTGATTATCGACGCTGATCTCGGCCTGGCCAATATTGACGTGGTATTCGGCCTGGCGCCACGTTACAATCTCAATCACTTTTTTGCCGGCGAGCAGAGCCTTACCTCAATCCTCATCGATGGTCCCGCCGGTATTCAGATTCTACCGGCTGGCAGCGGCGCCCAGCAGTTCACTCACCTTGAAGCCAGCCACAAAATGCGCTTTCTCGACGAGCTGGAAACACTGCCTGGCGATTACGACGTGGTATTGATTGACACCGAGGCGGGAATTTCGGAAAATGTGACCTACTTTAATCAGGCGGCGCAGGATGTGCTGGTGGTAACTACGCCGGAACCCACCGCCATAACAGATGCTTACGCCCTGATGAAATTGCTGTCGTCCCAGTATCAGGAGAAGCGTTTCAATCTTGTCGTCAACTCGGTGCGTCATGGTGACGAAGCGCTGGATGTGTACCGTAAGCTTACCATGGTGGCCAACCGCTATCTGGATATCTCCATAGATTTCATGGGCGGTATACCGTTTGATCGTAAAATGTACGAATCGGTGCGGCGGCAAAAGGTTATGGTGGAGATGTATCCCGGTCATAAGGTCAGTCAGGCGTTTGAGCGCCTGGCCAGTACCATGGTGGCGGATACACCCCATAACCAACCCAAAGGTTCGTTGCAGTTTTTCTGGAAGCGGTTACTCTCTTTAGGAAGCGGCGCGTAGGCGATAATGGACACAACTTACAGCTATAAACCGGCAGTCGGTCATGACAAAAAAGAGCTGGTAAAGGCCAACATGCCGCTGGTGCGGATAGTGGTGGAGCGGATGCGTGCCCAGGTGCCGTCGTTTGTTACCAAAGACGATATGACCAGTGCTGCCATGATGGGGTTGATGGACGCCGCTACCCGTTTTGATCCCTCGCGCGGCATCATGTTCAAAACCTTTGCCGAGCGGCGCATGCGCGGCGCTATTTATGACGAAATGCGCAAGATGGACTGGTTTTCCCGCTCGCTGCGCGAAAAGCAGGGGCGCATAAGCAAAACCATCCATACGGTGGAGCAGCGTCTCGGACGCGAGGCCAGCGAGGAGGAGATCGCCGCTGAACTAGGGATGAGTCTGGACGATTATCGCCACATGCTCAATCAGGTGTGCCATCTGGGTTGTGTCAGCCTCAACGAAACGCTGGATTCCACAGAAGATGGCAGTAACTTTCTCGATATGCTTGCCGACGATTCACCCAGTGTGCAGCAGCAGATCGAGCATAGCGAACTGGCTCAGACAATTGCTGCTCAGCTGGAAAAGCTGACCGAAAAGGAACGGCTGGTAATCTCGCTGTATTACTACGAAGAACTGACGCAAAAAGAAATTGCCGAGGTTCTCGGGCTGACTGAAGGGCGGATATCGCAGTTGCACAGTCAGGCGTTAGTGAAACTTAAAGTTAAACTGTCGCGAGCGCTGTGATGACCGCAGCCACCTCCATGCAGAATGTCAGCGACCTGATTGCCGCCATAACCGCCGTACCGCAGCTTGACCTGATGATAACTGCGCTTCTGATGCTGCTGTTTGCCATCATCCTGCTGCGGATGCGTCGCCAGCTTCAGCGCGAGCGGCGTCGCCGCAAGGAGATCGACAAGCAGCTTCTTAACGCGTTGCAGCGTATTACCCGCCTAGAAGATCAGCTGGATAGCTTGGCGACTGCTCCGTCCGCTGCCGCCGCCAAAGAAACAGCCATAACCAGCGCCGAGCTGAAAACCCGCCTGCAGACCCCCAACAGCGGAGGCAGTGCTCCCGATAAATATCGCCATGTAGCCGCTCTTGCCGCTCAAGGCATGAGTACCGAACAGATTGCCGAAGTGCTCAAAATCTCCCTGCCCGAAGCCAATCAATTGGTGTCACTGGCTCGTATCGCCTCCAGTAAAGCAGAGTAGCTGTATACTCCCCGTTTCAGTTGATAAAAGCTAAAGATTCTACTGTGTAACGTCGACAAGCATTTTAACGTGACGGTCAAAACAGGAGAATGAGATGAGTTCAGGACTTTATGCCGCTCTGAGCGGTGCGCTGGCGCGGATGGAAACAGTGGAAACCGTAACCAACAATCTGAGCAACGCCAACACTCCCGGTTTTAAAAAAGACCGCCTGTGTTTCGCTTCCATACTTGATCAGGCTACACAAAATCGACGCTCACACGGGGTGAATTACACCTATATCCCCGATCGCAAAATCGACTTCAGCGAAGGGGTGACCATTCAGACCAATCGCGATCTCGACGTTGCGATAGAGGGCAAGGGCTTTTTCAAAGTCAAGCGCGGCGGGCAGGAGTTTTTTACCCGCCTGGGTAATTTCACCCGCAGCAAAAACGGCCAGCTTGTTACTCGCAGCGGCGCGTTGGTTCTTGGTAATGGTGGACAGCCAATTGATTTGCCGGATGGCGTAATAAATATCGATGAAAATGGCGTCATTTTTGGCAAGGATGGTGAAGCCGGGCGACTGGGCTTGTTCGCGCCTGACGAAACACAGCTGGTCAAGCAGGGGAGCGGATTATTTTCTTACAACGGCGATTCAACTGCCGTTAAGCAGTCGAAGGACGGCAGACTCCTACAGCGCCATCTCGAAGGCTCCAATGTTCAGTCGATGCAGGAGGTGGTGGTAATGATGACCAGTATGCGCGGCTTTGAGAGCTACCAGAAGGCGATGAAAAATTATTTCAGCATAGAAGAAAAAACCAACGAAATAGGCGCACTATAGTCAGCAGGAGATAAATCATGATCAGATCATTGTGGACAGCAGCCACCGGGATGTCGAGTCAGCAGACCAACATCGACGTAATTGCCAACAACCTGGCCAATGTCAATACCAGCGGCTTCAAAAAAAGTCGGGCCGATTTCCAGGAATTACTCTACCAGATGAGCAAAGCACCCGGCAGTTCCACTTCGTCTGACACCATTTCCCCAACAGGAATTCAGGTGGGGCTTGGTTCCCGTACCGCTGCGGTGCAAAAAGTGTTTAGCGAGGGCGATATGTACGAGACCGGCAACGAGTTGGATATTGCCATAGAAGGCAAAGGGCTGTTGCAGGTTGATATGCCTGACGGGACTACTGCCTATACGCGTGCCGGTGCGCTTAAACAGGATGGCGATGGCCGCCTGACCACCTCTGAAGGCTATCTGATTACGCCGCAGATTACCATCCCGCAAAATGCCACCTCCATCTCCATCGGCGAGGACGGTACGGTGGATGTGTTTCTCGATGGCGACAAAACCCCAACCGAGATCGGTGTGATTGAGCTGGCCACCTTCAGCAACGAGTCGGGGCTGCGCAGCTTGGGCAAGAATCTGTTTGCCGAAACCAATTCTTCCGGTGCGCCCGTTACCGGTGTCCCCGGTGAGAACGGCCTGGGCACCTTGGCGCAGGGATATCTTGAAGGTTCCAATGTCAGCGTGATGGAGGAGATGGTCAATATGATTGCCGGACAGCGCGCTTACGAGGTAAACTCCAAGGCAGTTAAAACCTCCGACGAAATTTTGCAGATGACCAACAACCTGGTGTAAACCCGGCGTGATGCTGAAAAATAGGGTGGATAAGGTGGCCAAGAGTATTGTTGCCATAATGCTGGTATTGTTCAGCGGTGTAACCTCCTATGCCATGGATATCACCCTCAGGGCAGATGTTACTGTAAACAGCACTCAGATAACCCTGGGCGATGTTGCCATCTTGTCGCCGCCGCAGGCACGCTTGAGCAAGAAACGGCTGGCGCGGGCACCGGCGCCGGGAAAAAAGATGGTGATCGAACGGGCTCAGGTTGCCCGGCAGCTGGAACTGAATGGTATCGACGCAGCGTTGCTGCGTTGGCACGGTGCCGCTCAGGTGGTGGTACGGCGTGGGGCGCGGTGGTTTACTGCCGCTGATGTGCAGCATTATATAGAGTCGTATCTGCGGCGGGAACAACGCCGTTTTCCTGGTATTTCCTTTAAATTTATCCCCCAGGGCCGGGTCAAAAGTTTCAATCTGCCGTCCGGCTCCCTGCAGGTGGAAGTTATACCGGCGCTGGCCGGGCTGCTTGGCAGCCGCCGCTTTACCCTCATCTGTCGCGTTGATGGCAGGGTTGTGAGAAATCTCAGCGTCAGTGGCAAGTTGCAGGCGGTGGCTGATGTGGTTACCGCCCGGCACAATCTGCGGCGCGGCCAGATTGTCAGTGATGCCGATGTTGCAGTTACCCGGCTGGATATCAGTAAACTGCGTGATCCGCTGTTTAGTGTCGACGATGTTGTCGGCAAGCGGGTAGCCAGGGCTCTGCGGCGTGGACAGGTTGTTCAGGCAAAGAATCTCGATATTCCACCGCTGATTAAAAAAGGCAATCTGGTCAAGATCGTGGCCAGTCGTGGTGCGCTGTTGCTTACCGCCACCGGCATTGCCAGGCAGGATGGTCGAATGGGTGATGTAATCAAGGTAACCAATGCCTCTTCGCACAAAACGGTGCTGGGTAAAATAACCGGCCCGGACCGAGTGGAGGTGGAGTTCTGATATGAATATAAACAAATGTGCGCTGATATTGCTGTTGGTATGTGTTGCCGGATGTGCTCAACCCCACCCCACCGAGCTTAAGCCGTTGCCGGAGGTTGAAAAGCCGGTTATCGAAGCCCCGGTACCTCAGACCGCCGGGTCGTTATGGACCACCGCCAACGGTAGCTTGTTTGTCGATAACCGCGCCAGTCGTATCGGCGATATTCTTACCGTGGCCATCTACGAACGTGCCGAAGCCAACAAAAAGGCCACCACCGATACCGACCGCGAGACCACTGTCAGTGCCGACATGACTAAATTTTTTGGTCTGGAAAAGAACATCAAAAATATCAACAGTGCCATAGATCCGGCTCATCTCATCAGCGCCGGTTATAAAAATGAATTCAAAGGCAGTGGCAGTACCACGCGCAAGGAGAATCTGGTCGCCACGTTGACCACCAGGGTAGTTGAAGTGTTACCTAATGGCACGTTGAGGATTTCCGGCAGCAAAAGTGTTACCGTCAACCATGAGCGGCAGATTATCCATCTGTCCGGTATTGTCCGTCCGCAGGACATCACGCCCAACAACGTGGTAGACTCAAAATACGTACTTGACGCCAATATTGTCTACACCGGTAATGGCGTTATAGATGATAAACAGCAACCTGGCTGGCTGCTCCAATTACTGGATAAAGCGATGCCGTTTTGACCGACAGGATGCGACCAATGGCACTTAGATTAACCACATTGTTAATGGCGCTCGTTCTGCTGTTTCCCGTCAGCAGTACTGCCAGTCGAATCAAGGATCTGGCCGATATCGAGGGGGTGCGCAGCAACCAGCTGGTTGGCTATGGCCTGGTAGTTGGTCTCAACGGTACCGGCGACAGTTCCAGCACCGAATTCACCATCCAGTCACTGGTTAACATGATGGAACGGCTGGGAATGCGTATCGACCGCAGCAAAGTGAAAGTTAACAATGTTGCAGCAGTGATGGTTACCGCCAAGTTGCCGCCATTCGCCAAGGCCGGCACCACTATCGATGTGCTGGTATCATCCATTGGTGATGCCAAAAGTCTCATCGGCGGAACCCTGCTGATGACACCACTGGATGGTCCCGACGGCAAAGTATATGCCGTAGCTCAGGGTCCACTGGCCGTTGGTGCCATTGCCTTTGGTGGCAAGGCAGCCAAAGTACAGAAAAACCACCCCACCGTGGGGCGTATTCCCAACGGCGCCATCGTTGAGCGCGAAGTACAGTTCCATATTGATGAACACCGCGCATTGCATTATCGTCTGCGCGACCCGGATTTTACCACTGTATTGCGTATGACCAAGGCGATAAACCGCCACTTTGGTCAGCAGGTGGCCAAACCGCTGGACAGTGCCAGTATGCTGGTGGAAATAGCCGATAAATACCAGGACTCCCTCATCTCCTATATCGCCCAGATTGAGCATCTGGAGGTTGAGCCGGACATGGGGGCAAAAATTATTGTCAACGAGCGTACCGGAACCATCGTCATGGGTGAAAACGTAAGGATTTCCACTGTGGCGGTTTCCCACGGTAACCTTAACCTGGTAGTAAGCGAATCGGCATCCGTTTCCCAGCCGGGAGCCTTCTCCCGTCGCGGCAGTACCGTTACCGTGCCGGAAACCCAAGCCATTGCCACCGAAGAAGAAGGTAACCTGGTGGTACTGCCCAAGGGCGTCAGCATTGGTGCGGTATCGCGGGCACTTAACGCCATCGGCGCTACCCCTCGCGATCTGATTGCCATCTTCCAGGCCATAAAAGCAGCCGGAGCCCTCCACGCTGAGCTGGAGGTGCTGTAAGCTACATGACAGCGCCGCAGCTTTTCTGTTTAGTCGCTCAGGGGCTTCCCATGGCTCGACGATAATTCGTAACTACAAATTCAGATTTTTGATATATAATGGCTCGGTTATGGAAGGTCGGCATAAATTGGCAGCGCAGATTCGCTTTGCTAGTAAGGCGCTATTCACTTCAGGATAACCTTTGTTTCTTTGTTTGCTTACCAATATTACAGATTTGTGCCGATTATCGCTCAGCAATGCGGACGTGGCGCAGATATGTATAAATACCTATGCTCATCAGGAGCAACGTGGGCTTGTAGCCAGCCAGCGACTGGGTATTAGTTGTCAGAACTGCGCAAAGGCACGTTGTCTCAAATAATGAAATCTGTTAAAGGGTATATTCGTGGTCAGCACCATCTCTGCAGTAGAGATCTTCAGACTGCGATTGTTAATCTGCATCGGCGTATGTTTGTGCGCTGTGGCAGGTAAACAGGCACCACCGCAGCACCAATCGCGACAGGAATGTCGCTTCAAACCGCTCCGCGTCTTGGCAGGTGACAGTTCAGCAGGAGCAGTGTTCAGGCCACGATTGTTGCCAGATACGCGTTAACATTATATAAATCTTACTGGAGGATATGCTGTGCTGAAAAAACAGATGATTGCTTTGACTATGGCGACAATATTGTTGCTGTTGTTGTGCTGCGTTGGCACTGTAACTGCTGGCCGCAGTGTTGGTTTTGTTTCGTTGCGCAGCGTTTATCTCAGCCCGGATGCCTCCGGTTGGGGGCAGGAGCAGGTGTGGCGTTTAGATTTGACTGATCCTGCCAATGTGCAGGTGTACTCTTCTGCCCAAACTACCCCGGTTATGCTGCTGCGTTACACTGCGGACCAGCGCCTTCGTGCAGTTACTGTTTACGGTGATACCATGCACAGCCGAAAGTTGGTCTGTTCAGACAATGCGGTAGCTCTCTCACACGGTTATCCTGTGCCTTATGATGATCTTGGTCATCACGGCTGCGGAGTGGAAAAAAAGGTAACCGACCGGCGCAGCGTGGCCGGGCTGGTCATTGCTGCCAGCTATACTATGGTAACGGCTCCAGCGCCGGATGCGGAGGAATACGTCAGCGATGAAATAAAAGGCAAGGTTGACCTTGCGGATGTTTACTGGATTAACTTGCAGGACGACACCGGTACAACAGTGCTGCGCCAATTGTGGAGTCCGCAGTTGGGCTGGTGGTTGTACGAACAAACTCCACAACGGCGTTCGTGGTTGATCTCCTTTGGTGGAGGGGTGACAAAATGATGCGCTCCATATCATTGTTGCTTGCGTTGTTGATGTTGCTGCCCTCATTGGCTGCTGCGGAGTTGATTGACGGCCAGGCGGCGTTCAAATCGTGGTCCGGTTACTGGTGGTCGTTCAACGGCGGCGCTTTGTCCAACGGTTACAGCCGCTGGACCGATGAGCCGGCTCCTATCGAGAAATATGAGTTGTATGTTAACGGCGCCTATCCTGGTGATGCCACCAGGTGGGAGGATACCTATCATTACGATCCGGCGGCGCCAAACTGGTTTGGCTTGTGCCACGCGTGGGCAGCGGCTGCCACTGTAGAAAACATTCCGTTTGTCCCTTCAGTAATTGGCGGTGTGTTGTTTCGTATTGGCGACAAAAAAGGCCTTATTACTCTGGCACACGATAACGACGTAAATCTGGCGGTGCGTGGCACCAACAGCCCGGTGGATTTCCACGTGTTTCTCCTTAAATATCTGCATGAAAACAGGCGCGCGTTTGTCGCTGATCTGGGGGGGGCGGATGAAACCTGGTTTTATCCGATCTACCGCTTTTCCATGGATATCACCAGCGGCAGCGGTTATAAGGATGTCAAGTGCTATATCTGGTATGCCGATGATCGTGTGGATGCCGATTTTTGCGGTACTGTTGAGATGCCCTCCTATTTTGAATATCGCCTTACTGTAAATAGTGCTGGTGAAATTACCGGCGGCAGTTGGCAGGGCAACAGTGTGTATCAGCATCCCAAGTCTTTGTTTTATCCTTTGGAGACTGCCTCGACAAATCCCTATATTGACTATGAAACCATCAAGAGCATTGCGCTGAGTCGCGATGATGAACTGGAGTCGGACAACCCGGTGCGTCTACCTGAGGGGGAGCAGGTGCTCATTTCTCTCAACGATGATGCCTACTATGTCGACTGTGCCGCTGGAGACTTGCTGTCTCTCGATTTTGACCGTATAGATGCCGACGATCCTTATTCACATATTGTGGTAACTGCTCCTGACGGTAAAGTGGTGCTGGATGAATATCTGCGGGAGAAGCTATCACTGCGTTATACTGCTGCAGTAGCTGGACGATATGTCGTCTCCATCACTCGCACCAGTTATGACAAGGCGGGAATTTGCCGGGTTACATGTGCTGTCCGTTCTAATCGCGACAGATGCCAGCCGTCGTTGCGCAGTGGATCGGCCTGGAATGGTTTTGCTCTTACCAACACCGGTACAACAGCGGTGGAAAATGTGGCCGTGGTCGCGTGTAACAGCGATGGCACACCGCAGCGTACGTTATTGTCGCCACGCACTTGGCAGCCGGGAGAGCGCTATCTGGCTACACTTTCAATGTTTCCGTTGCCACTGCATGTTAAAAATGCCGCCCGTGCGCTCAAAATTACCAATGGTGCGGCATTGCAGCAGGTGTACATAGGTGGCGAATGGGGCAAAAATATGAGCGGGTTCGGTTCCAATGATCCCGGTGCAGCTGCGTTGGTCATCCCCGATACGTCGTCCATGTACGATGCTGGCAAGGCGGTGGATTTCGGCGTGGTAAATATCAGCAGTGGCAGTCACGACGTGATCTTTGACCTGTACAATGCCGCTGGTGAGTCCGTGGGTACCAGAACCGTTTCGGTGCCTCCGTATACCACGGTGCAGTACGGCGAGGGCAACAACCCGTTTCATACCAATATAGATAACGCCTGGTATTTGATTCATACCGATGCGCCGGTGTTGCGCGGTTATATCAACTGGCGCTACGGCGGCACCAAGTACGAATCTCTGGCGGCACTCGGCGACAGTGCTACCAGTCTGATTATGCCCCATGTGGCGGTGGATAGCTCGTGGAACACTAAGGTAACAGTGATAAATCCGGCGGCTGTGTCGACGACGGTAACTTTTAATCTGCTGACAGGTGGAGTGTATGCCAGTGAACAGTTGCAGTTAGCCCCTCACGAAAAGAGAACCCTGCTGCTCGGTGGTGATATTTTTACCGCGGTGTCGCGCCCCGTACTGGGAACCACAGCATTGGCCGTGCAGGCAACAGAGCCAGTGTGTGGCTATGTTAGCTATGAAACGGCGGAAGGACTGACCAGAGTGCCGTTACTGGCACCGCGGCTGCACGCCAGCGTGCTTACAGTACCGCATATCGCCAGCGACAGTTACTGGTGGACCGGCGTGGCGTTGTGCAATCCGGGGCAGGGAGCGGTTGATGTAACCATTATCGCTTACGACGATAGTGGCGAGCCTATTGCCGGCGGCGTGGTGCAGCGACGCATTGAGCGCCAGAGCAAGGATGTGTTTGCCGTACGTTCGTTGTTCCCGGCCATGGTGTTGGATAAAACGCCAGCGTGGTTGCGGATTGAAAGCAGCGGCGTTATTGCCGGGCTGGTGTTGTACGGTGGTGTGGATAATAATGTAGTTACTGGCTGCCCGCTAACGGCACCATAACGGCAGCGATTTCTGTGGGAGCGGTCTTCAGACCGCGATTGCAAACCGGAAACAATTTATAACGTGGAGAATACATTGGTAAAACAAATGTTCAACTATGCACGTATTGCCCTGATAATGCTGCTGGCCCTGACCAGTGCGGCCATAGCTGCTGATACCTGGCGCGAGCCGGAGTTGGTAGTGGCATATACCGGTGATATTCAAGGACACCTCGAAACTGTTGGCTGAGTAAGCAACCCCCTGGGGGGGCTCGTCCGGCGGACGAGCTATCTGGTAGAGCTGAAAAAACGCCAACCGCAGACATTAATTTTCGACTGTGGTAACGCCTTGGGTGACGATCCGTATCCCAGCGTTAAAAACCGTGCCATGGCGCGTGGCTTCAATCAGGCTGGTTATAATGCTCTTAATCTCGGTGTGTCCGAGTTGAGGCAGGGGCTGAAGGAATTGCGCGCCTACGTTGATGAGCTTAAAATGCCGCTGGTAAGCGCTAACGTGCAGATGGCTGGCGGAGAAAAAGCGCTGTGGCAAAGTTGGCTGCGGCTGGAAATTGGCGGCGTTAGTGTGGCGGTAACCGGAGTAGTGGCGCAAAATGCCGTCACAGCTGAACAACAGCAGCAGCTGGGTATAATTGTTACTGATCCGTTACCGGCTCTGCAGCAGGTGTTATCTCGAATTCGAAGCAAGGTTGATGCAGTAGTAGTGCTGGCAGACACCGGCCTGGCTGCGGCACGTAAAATTGCCCAGCATACCACCGGTATTGATCTACTGCTGGTTGGTGGTGGCGGTACGCGTAACTATGCCAAAGAACATTTCGGTACCGCGTGGTTGTTGAAAAACGGTAAAAACGGTGCGCTGATCTCAACGGCACAGTGCTATTTTGCTGATGGTCGCATGACTGAAGTTGATGATAAAATAGTGCCTCTTGATAAAGGGGTAAAATCCAATTTCGACTATGCCGAGCCGATGTTGGCGTACCGGCTGGAAGTGCAGCAGTTCAAACGCGGTTTGCGCAGGATGAAAGAGGATAAGTTGAAGAAGGAACTTAGCTCATATCGTACCATGTCGCCGCAGGAATTTATGCAGGCAATGAAAAAGAAGCAGGTGAAGGTTCCTGAACAGATACGTAAAATGCAGAGGGTGAATAATGAAAACAAAAAACAGCAATAGTCTTTTTATGTCAGTCAAAGTGGTTGTAGCAGTTTGTCTGGCGTTTGTGTTGACTGCATGTGTTTCTGCCGGAAACCTGACGCCGGAGGATTCTGTTTCCAGTCTGCGGCAGCGGGTAGAGGATGTATGGCAGGCGAAACATGATGGCAACTGGGGTAAAGTCTATGACTTGTCCCTGGCAAGCATGGATGACAGTGTCAGTCGCAGTGATGTGATCCGTTCCGGTAAATTGAATGTGGCTGCTTTCAGTGTGGGCGAGATCAAGTTGAAGGAAAACGGTACCGTCGCCGATGTAGTAGTAGCTTTTGATACGGTTCAGATGGGGTTCAAGATTCCCGGCGTATCACTACACGAGCGTTGGGTGTTGCGCGATGGTCAGTGGTATCTGGATAACGTGAGCAATAAAAGCGGTAATCCGTTCGTCAAAAAGAAATAGGAAAATGCAGGAGTTGTCTGTTGAGACAACTCCTGTACGAGTCGCTAAAGTCAGTTGCTGATCAGTATTGTGCTGCCAGCGCTGCACTGCGCTGCAACCGTTCGATAAACATGTCGATTATCTGCGGGTAATCGGCCAGACCCTTGAAACGTCCGGCGGTGGTGGCGCGGCTTGCGGCAAAGCCCATCTGTGCCAGCACCGCGGCGTGGTGCGGCACTCCCTCCACGCTCATGGTTATGACGTTGCTGTCCATTGTTGTTACTCCCTGTTGTTGATGCCCGCGCGCCGTGCGCCTAGTAACGCCAGAGCGATAATTGCCATTACCGCCAGCCCGGCCAGCCATTGCACCCCGGACGAAGTTAGTTCGGTGCGCTCGTCGTCGCGGTTGATTTTTTCCATCTTGTAGCCATGCACCACGTTGGCGCCAACGGTGCGTGCCGCAGTGTTTGGAGCCCTACCGCCATTGTCGCCTGATCCCGGTGCGGTGAGCTGCTGTTGCAGAGCGCGGCGTTGGCGTACCTGCTCGCGCAGCGATTTTTGTGCCGCCTGTTCCACCGCCAGCTTGAACTGCGCCACCAGTTGTGGCGCCATTACTCCGGGCAGAGAGATGATGGCGACCACCATCTGGTTCAGCAGCGGGTTGTTGCAGGTATGGTCGCAGCAGGCCACCCCTTTTTGTATCACGCTCATGGCGTAATCCACTGCCAGATTGCGTTGCGTTGCGGCATCGGCCTGCCAGTACCCTTTGCGCACCGCTTCCAGCATGCGTGCGCTGATGGATTGCTGCGCCCACGGCGAGGCGGCGCTGAAAAACTTCTTCATACCCAGATTATACTTGTCCTTGACGTATACTTCATAGCTTAGTTGCCACAGTTTTTGGCTGACTTTTTCCGGTGTGGTTACCGTCCAGCCCCACAGGTATTCGACAAAATGAGCCATGGCGCGTGCGCCGGCGTAGTCTTCTCGCTGCATCGCGATTATCCACTGCGGATTGAGGTAGCGGCTGCGGCTTTCGCGCCCGATACTGGCTGCCACGGCGTCGATATCCACCTGCCCTGGGCGCTGCTGACGCAGTATCAGCGTTTCCGGTGTTGCTCCCGCTTCCGCCCGTACCGCCATGCTCAATCCGCCCAGGTATTGAAATACATCGTCGTTATCGAGCAGGGCGTACAGGTTGGAGGAGCGTGCCTGCACCGTGGCATCTACATCTTTCAGGTTGCTTTTCAGGGCTTCGCTGGCGGCTGCACCTTTGAGACCGCCGCCGTAGGCAAAGGAACTGCGCCGCTCAAACACGTCGACAATCTCCTGCGGTTTTTCCCAGATGGCGGAGTTTGCCGCCATCTGGGAGACGCCGTTGCCGTAGGAGCCCGGCTGCTCAGAAAAAACCCGTACCCGGCTGAAGCGGCCTGCCGTGGCGGCATCCATTCCGGCGGCACGCAGGCGGGCGGCAATTCTGGCGCTGTTGGCGCGAACAAAATTGTCGATGTCGTCCTGACGCAGCGCCAGTTGCACCGCCTGATGGAGCAGCTCAAGTTTGGCGGGAAACATGTCGCGGTATAATCCCGAAGCGCTGATGAGAACATCGATACGTGGCCGATGCAGGCGTTGCGCCGGAATCACCCGCAGCCCCAGCACCCGCCCGGCGGCGTTACGGCGTGGCTCCACCCCGAGAAGATAGAGGATGGTCGCCTCGTTTACCCCTTCGTTACGCAAGGTTTCGGTGGCCCACAGCACCACCGCCACTTTATCGGGATAATGCTGATGTTTGTGGCGATAGGCGGCGATAATCTCCTCGGCCGCTTGTTGGCCCAGTCGCCACGCTGCCGCACTGGGGATTTTATGCGGGTCGAAGCCGTAAAAATTGCGTCCGGTGGGCAACGCGTCGGGATTGCGCAGCGGGTCGTTGCCGCTGCCGGGCGCGATATAGCGGCCACGCAATGCGGCCAGCAGGGCGGTTATTTCGGCGGCGGCACTGCGGCGCAGGCGGGCGGCAATCTGCTGGCGGTTGCAGTCGGGATTGACCTTGCAGATGGTGGCGCTCATGGCGGCAATGGCGGCGTCATCAGCCACATGCCCAAAGGTGTGCAGACCGTAGGGGATGGTACTCTCGCCCAACTTCTGCAGGTAATGTTCAAGATATTGCAGATGCTCATCTGCGCTGCAGCGGGCCAGGTCGATGCCGCGCAAGCTGAGAGCGGCAGCCAGGTCGTGGTCGATGCCGGTGGCATGCTCCAGACTGCGTATTTCGGTCAGAAGTGGGGCAGCGGTGGCGCTGTGGCGGGCACTGGCGCGGCTGTAGTCGTTTATAAGCGCCGCCATCTTGCGGTATTCGCGCTGCAGGCCGGCCTCTTTCAGCATCGGTGTTAGATGGGAGATAATTACCGCCCGGCCGCGCCGTTTGGCCTGAATCCCCTCGCCGACATCGTCGACAATGTAAGGATAGATATTGGCAACAGCGCCGGCCAGCACTTCCGGTGCGCATTGCGGCGATAGCCCCGCCTGTTTGCCTGGTGTCCATTCGCAGGTGGCGTGGGTGCCGAGATGGATAATGGCGTCGGCATCAAACTGGTGCTGCAGCCACAGATATACCGCCAGATATTGATGGTGTGGATACAGGGTGGTATCGTGGTACAGCTTCATCGGGTCGTCACCCCAGCCGCGTGCCGGTTCCGGCAGCAGTACGAGATTGCCCCGGCGCAGCGCCGGGATGATAAGGTCGTTGCCCACGCGCATAATTTTGCTTTTATCCACCGTTCCCCATTGTTTTATCACCTGGCGCCTGAACGGTTGTGGCAGCGCGGCGAACCAGCGTTTGTAAGTGGCGATGGGGAGTCGGATTACCTCGCGTGAGCGCAGCATCCGTTGCAGTTCCCCCGGCGCCCAGGCGCCGACGTTGCGTGCCGAGGTAAGGATAAGGCGTTTTATCTCGCTGGCGCTGTTAACTGCGGCGGTGGTGTAGCCGGCAGCGTTCAGGGCGGCAATGATGGTCTGCAGACTGGCAAACACATTGAGATAGCTGGCACCGATGTTCTGTTTACCCTGACTGTGGTTGTAAAACATTATGGCCAGCTTTTTATCGCTATTGGCTTTTTGCTGTAACCGCACCAGATGACGCAGTCGCTGCACCAGCAGGGCGATGTTTTCCGCTATCGGCTTTTTCACACAATATATCCGGCCACTGTCCGGGTCGTGCCGTTGTTGTTTTCCCGCCAGCGGCGTCGGTTCTATCAGACCGGATATCTCTGCTGCTGCCATACACCAGGTAACTTCGTTCCCGTCGATACCGGCAGCGCTGGCGCGCCACTGGGCAATGGTGGGCCCATACAGGCTGATGGCGTTAAACAGCGGCACATCCAGCTGTCTAAGCGCCTGTGCCAGTTGTTTGGTCAGCGCCGAGGTAAATTTAAGGGTAAATGCCACCGCTGCGGCAACGCGGGCACGACCATCTTTATCCGTCAAGAAACGCGTGATTGTCGCCGCGTCGCTGCCAAAGCACGGCAGCACATTGAAACCGGCCTGTTCCAGCGTGGTTATCAGATAGTCGATGGGTTCTTTCTGGCCAATACTCAACGATGCCGAATAGAATAACAGCGCAATGGTGGCCTGCTCCGATCGGTAGCCGTGATATTGACTCTGCCAGGCGGCGTAAGCATCATAGCTGGTAAATATACCGGTAGCTGCGGGATGGTAGATGCCCATCTGCGGCAACTTGCGCACCGGAGCACAGGTGATGGCGGCGTCGAAATGCCGCCCGGCCACACAGCGCAACATATTGCGAACATTGTCGCTGCACAGATAGCGGTAATAAGCGGCGATTTGCTCATCAAAAATAAAGCCGCGCTGTTTAAGCCGTTCATCGTCACGGGAACCGCGCAGGGCGTAGATCGTTTTATTGTCCAGGCGGATATGCTCGCTTAAGTAGCGTTCCAACTCGTTGTCCATCACATCCACCACAATAACCTTGCTGGCGTCGATAGCGCGTTGCAGGGCTGCGGAGCTGTGTTTAAGCTGGGTAGCTGTTACCACCATTATATCCACACCGATATCCAGCCCCTTTACCGCATTAGTCGCCAGATACGAATCGTTATCCAGCACCATAAGGGTAAGTTGGGCCGCCGCTACCGGCATACAGGTAAACAGCAGCAAGGTCAGGGCTATGGCCAGGGACGCGCTACGATACATATCAGTCCAGCTCTGTCGCGGCGGCGGTCAGCAGTGCCGCCAGCCCCTTTAACAGTGGTTGCGGCTGGCCGGGCAGGGAGGGGATATTGTCGGTAGCTGCTGCGCCATTGCGGTGCGCCACGGCCCGGCACCAGGCATCAACCGCGCTGTCATCCTGTATCAAGCCCCTGTTTACATCGTCACTTATCGCCATCAACGCCTCGATAAAACCGGCGTTGTCCTTGCGTAGCAGCAGCTTTTCCAGTCTGGCATACAGTGGGGCGACATCACCATCGTCATCGCACCAGTTACGGCATAACTGGTACAGGTCGATATCACGCTCACGCAGACGCTGAAATACCGGACGACTACTCACCAGACCGTTCTGCCGCCATATTGCCCGCTGCACGGCGGCGTATACCGCCCTGGCGACAAGTTCGCCCATCTTGGTATGGCCGCCGCTGCTGTCGATGGCCGGGCCCGTGCCGGAGGCGACAACAATGTTGTCGGTGCCGGTGCCGGTGGCCTGGCGGGCACTGCGGGCATAGCTGGAGCGGATATCCAGATCCTGCAGTGCGGCACTTTTGGCTTCGGTGGCGGTTATGATGGCCCGGGTCATGGCGCGACGGCTCATGCGGGCGTTATTGAGCAGGATAATGTTGATGGTGCCGGGTTTGTTGTTGTGGTCGGTGGCATTCAGCGGGTAAAAAGTGCCACTGTCTGCCCCCATGCGCATGGCGTTACCGTGAACACCGGCGGTAACCACCGCAACCACCTGCAGAGCGCGGTAGCTCCGCTTTTCCACAGCCACATTGTCCATATCGGCACCGGTAAACAGTATGGAGGTGTGTTCCGGGTTTAGGCCGAGAACTTTCAGGGTAGAGGCGCGCAGCGCCGCTAGGGCGGCTTGATGACCCAACCCCCACGCCGGCGGCGGAAAATAGTTGTTTGCCAGTGTGGTGACAGCGTCGCGCTCCCCCTCCAGGGTGGAAACTATCCTGGTCGGTCGGTCAAAAGTAATCACTACCGCCTTGTTACGAAAATCCTTGATGGTGCTGGTGACCAACTGCGCCTGTTTGACGCCGGGGCAATCTACCTGCAGCGGCCTGGTGTCCACTACCTGCTGCGGCAAGACAAAATGAGTCGGATCGCCAAACCATTGCGGGTAGATAGACGCAGCCAGCCAGGCGGTAAAGTAGCCGCAATGGGTAGCGGCGCGGCAGGTGAGGTCGCAGGGGAAATAGACGATGCGAGCGTTACGTACCGCGTCTACCTCGTTCCAGCCGGGGCGCCGCAGCAGTTCTGCCACCTGTTTGTCGCCGTAACAGGCGTATATAAATTGTGGATTGAATTCACGCCACTGTTGCAGGGAGATACCGATCACACTGCCGTTTTTCCCCCAGTGTGGAGCTATGGCGCCGGCGGCGCGGATGTAGTCATTCTGAAATGAATCATCTCCCGGTGTCATAATGCTGTCGCGTCCCATCAGGCGCAGTACCCGCACCCTTTTTGCCGCGGGAATGGCGGTGGTTTTCCGCCTGATCAGTTCCAGTTGCCGCTGTTCCCCGGCAACAATCGCGGCGGCGCGTTGTTCACAGTTAAACATCCTGCCCAGCAGGCGGATGGTGGCAAAGGCGTCGGCGATGGAGTTGATATCCAGGCGGACAAGCTGTACCCGACCCCGCAGCGGTGCGACAATCTCCTGCTGCAACGCGGCGTAAAACACCACTTGCGGGCGCAGTTTTTTTATGCTGGCCAGATCAGGATGAAAAAAGCCGCCGATAATCGCTTTTCCTGCCGCCTCGGGCGGCAGTACCGAGTGGTAGGTGATGCCGCACACGGCATCGGCGGCACCGATACGCAACAGCATTTCGGTGATGGACGGCACCAGCGACACCACCCGCTGCGGTGGTGCGGTGATGGTAATGGCATGACCGGCGGCGTCGTTGAAGTGCAGCGGGTAGTTATCCGCCAGCGCCGCAGTTGCCAGCAGCGCCAAAACCAGCGCCGCCGTGGCGGTAAATCGTTTCATTGCCTGGCTCCTTTTGTTTCCGGTACATACACCATGGTGCCGTCCTGCAGGCGATAAGCAACACCAAGTCGTTCACCGCGCCCGGTAGTTTTGTCTTTGCTCACCTTGAATGCTTCGATTTTACGCCCCTTTTTTACAATCACCTCCATACTGCCGTCGGCAGCGCGGCGGGTGATGGTGAGGTTGCTGTCGGGCTTGAGCAGATCCTCCATGTGAAAAGCGCCAAACAGCGCCAGCAACAGGCCGACGATAAATACCAGCCCGATGTCGAACAGGTTGGCTACAGCGCTCATGGGATCGTTGTCGCTTAAACCGCTACCGCGATTCTGGCGCCGCCGCAGGTATTTCATGACCTGTCTCCAACGATAATTTCGGCATACAGTTCCATGTTTTTCATATCCTCCTCCACCCAGCGGCGCTGAATGGTAAAAAACATGTAGCTGAGCAATCCCAGTGCCATCCCCACCACGGTGGTGGTAAAAGCGATAACAAGGTCGCCGGAAAGCTGGGTGAGATTACCTTGACCCAGTGCCGCCAGCCCGGTGCCCATGGGGATAAGGGTACCGATGAGTCCCAATCCCGGGCCGATGCGAATCACCAGTTTCAGGGTGTCGAGCCGTTTCCAGCTACTTAGCTCATAATCGCGCAGCAGGTTGATTACCGCCGTCTCGTGACAGCACGTATCCAAAGCGGCAACGGCGGCGGCAAAAGCGCGTACCGGGGCGGTGAACGGCGTAAAATCGCCCTGGAGCAGCGCTGCTATGGCATCAAACTCGCGCGACAGTCGCCGCCGTTGCAGCCACATGGCGCAAAAAGTGCCGCAGTACATCACCATCCACAGGGTGAGTATGGTCAGTGCCAGCAGTACCGGCACAAACAATGCGGACGAGGTAACATAGATGAACGATTTGAGCAGAGCAGTTATTTCCATGGTGTTCTCCTTGCGCCGCGAATGATGCCGATGAGAAACAGCAGCGCCAGCAGGTAAAAAAAATAAGAACTACTGGAACTTGCCACCGGTTGCGCCAGCCGATATACACGGCTTAAATTGGCACATTGCGGTACAATAAAGATGGTGAGCAAAAAATAGGTTGCCGCCGTTACCATGGCAGCGCCGAGCAGGTGGTGCGGTACCCGCACCGGCAGCAGGTAAAAGACGGCGGCACTGGCCAGCGCCATCAGGATAAATGCCAGCGCCAGCACCAGCAGCAGATAATCGCGCGCCGGAAACAGATTGAGCAGCAGCGCCGCACTGAACAGAATGACGCTGCAACACACCGGGCAGGGCAGCGCCAGCAGCAGCGCCGATGAGCCGCTGTGGGTGCTGATATCTGGTGCTTGCACCAGCAGCGCCCGCCCCCATAGCAGCAGAGCGCAGGCAAAAACAAAATGGACACTCATGCCGTGGCGCAACAGCGCGGTAACGCTGTCTGTGTGAGCGAGAAAATCGTAGCCGCGCAACATCTGTCCGGCAGCGACAAACAGCAGTACGTAGGCGGCAACAAAGGCGCAGACGGCAACTGACCGCCTGCGCCCGTTAGTGCTCTTACGCATGATATAACCGAGCCCTGCGCCGCTTTTCAGGGCAAACACCCCCAGCGAAAACAGCAAACCGAGCAGCAGGGCTTTCAGCTCCATGGCAGTTTAATAATCCCAGCGCATGCCGACAAAGAAACTGCGTCCCGGCATGGGATAACCTTTGACATAAGCGTAATCCTCGTCAAACAGGTTGCGGATTTCCCCGCGCACTGTCAGGTCGCCGCCCTTGTCGCTGTGCAGCAACCGATAAGACGCAAACAAATCCGCCACGGTGGAGTGTGGCAAAGTAGTATGCGCGCCATAGGCGCTTTCCCAGTCCTGTACATCCTGGCTGCTGGCATAGGCCACGTTGAAGCGGCAGGCAAAGCCATCGCCGTCGCCCACGCCGATACCGGCGCTGTAAGTGGTCTGGCTTACATACATCAGGTCGGCGTGGGTCTTATCATCGTCGTATTCGTCAAGGAAAGTGGCACTGAAATAGGGCCGAATCTCCCACGCCAGTTTAAGCGCCAACCCGATATCGTAAGATAACGCGGTTTCAAAACCGCTGATGGTGGCATCGCCGCTGTTGTCCCAGCTGCGATCGCCGTTGGCCAGGCGGCTGCTGACAATTTTATCCTCAAAATCGGTGTAAAAATAGGTGAGCGACACGTTAAGAGCGTTGGCGCTATAATCTATGCCACCCTCCCAGGTTTTGCTGCTTTCAGGGTCAAGGTCGTCGTTACCCACATAGTGGCTGCCCCAATTGTAGTAGTCGGCAGCCAATTGGTCGGCGGCGGGCATCATGAAACCCTCGGCATATTGAGCGCGAAGCTTCAAATGATCATTGAGCATAAAAGCTACACCGATCTGCGGCGTGGCGTTGCTTTGATCCTCGTCGCGCCCTTTGGGATTCTTCATCTCCACCGCGTACCAGTCGTAGCGCAAGCCGTAGCTGATGGTCAGGCGCTCGTCCAGCAGGCTGGTACGCCCGAGCAGAAACAACGCCGGATTTTCGTAGGTACTTTTTTCAGGCGTCCAGGTATTTTTAACTTCATAATCAAGCCAGTCGAAACCGACGGTGATGGTGGTTGTGGCAAAAGTGGCGCTCACCTGCGCCTGGGCGCCTTTCTGTTCAGTTTCGTTTTTAGACGGGATGCCGTTGTCAAAACCCCAAGCACTGGGATCAGAAGCGGGAGGATCGCGCCACAGATTCTTGTCTTTGCCAAAGAAATAACGCGCCATCCAGTTAACACGACCAGCGGCACTGCTGCCGGTATATTTGAAATCGATGGACCAGTTATCCTTGTCGGTGGTGTCATCATAATCTATCTTGCTGAAATAACTGGGGCTTCCAGCATCTTCAACCTCAGATGAAGTGTAGATGACTCCCATGCGCTGATTAGCGGCAAAGGTGTAACCCAACTGGGCGCTGACGGCAGTCTGTTCGTCGAGGTCGGTGTTGTTGTAGCGCTTGTCGTCACCGCTGTTGTAGGCGTCGCGGCTGCGGCGGGTAAATGCCCCGGCAAAATCGACACCGTCAAGATTGGCCGTGCCGCCGATGCTGCCCTCGCTGGCGTTGAACGAACCAACACCGCCAGCGACAAATAAAGAGTTTTTATCCCCTTTGCGGGTGATGATGTTAACCACGCCGCCCATGCCGGAAGAACCATACTGCACCGCGCCGGGGCCA
>JAMOOS010000330.1 GCA_027065245.1 Desulfuromonadaceae bacterium
GCACGTCGGTATCCTTGACCGGATGCTCCAGTTTTTTCTCCAATTCCTCCTTTTTGGCGGCAAAGTCCACCGGTTCGAGAAACTCACCGGGACGGTGGGTAAACGGCTGCTCGTCCTTGAGGATAATCTTTTGCAGCTTTTTGGGGAAACCACCGTAGGGCTGGCCGAGCATCCCTTTGAAGAAATCCACCACCCCCTGAGGGAAGGTGAGTTCATGGCCGCGTTCCATCACATCTTCTGGCTCAAGATTGTTCTGCACCATGAACATGGCCATATCGCCGACAATTTTGGATGACGGCGTTACCTTGACCAGATCGCCAAACATATCGTTTACCTTGCGATACATCTGCTTGCACTCTTCCCAGCGATGACCAAGCCCCAACCCTTCCACCTGCGGCTTGTAGTTGGAATACTGACCGCCGGGAATTTCGTGCACATAAACTTCGGCGGTACTGGCGCGCAGTTCCGATTCAAACGGCTCGTAGTAAGTACGCACCGTCTCCCAGTAGTTGGCCAGAGTCTGCATATTGTCGGGATCGACCTTCGGATCCCAGATGGTTCCTTCCAGCGTGGACAGCAGGGCGTTCATACTCGGCTGCGATGTCAGACCGGAAATGGACGACAAGGCGGTATCGACAATATCCACCCCCGCCTGCGCCGCCAGCAGCAGCATGGTGCCGCCATTGCCGGAGGTATCGTGGGTATGCAGGTGGATGGGAATGCCGATTTCGTTCTTCAGCGCCTTGATCAGTTTTTCGGCGGCAAACGGCTTGAGCAGACCGGCCATATCCTTGATAGCGAGGATATGCGCCCCCATACTCTCCAGTTCCTTGGCCATATTCACGTAATATTCCAGCGGATATTTATCCCGTTTGGGATCGGTGATATCGCCGGTGTAACACATGGCCGCCTCGCACACCGCCCCGCTCTTCTGCACCGCTTCCATGGCCACCTTCATACCGGTGGTCCAGTTTAAAGAGTCAAAAATACGGAACACATCGATGCCGCACTCTGCCGCCTTGGCGACAAACTCCTCTACCACGTTGTCGGGATAGTTGGTGTAACCGACGGCGTTGGAGCCGCGCAGCAGCATCTGAAACAGCAGGTTGGGCACCTGGGTACGCAGACGGTCGAGACGCTCCCACGGATCCTCGGTGAGAAAACGCATGGCCACGTCGTAGGTGGCGCCGCCCCACATCTCCAGGGAGAACAGCCCCCCGGCCAGATGGCTGGTGGCGCGGGCGATTTTTTCCAGATCGTAAGTGCGGATACGCGTCGCCATAATCGACTGGTGAGCATCGCGCATGGTGGTATCGGTGAGCAGCAGTTTCTTCTCGTTCAGCGCCCAGTCCGCCAGACCCTTGGGGCCCTTGGCCATCAGAATATCGCGGGTACCGCGCGGCCGGATCGCTTCGGTGGGAATCTCGGGAATGCGCGCTTCACGCAAATCGCGGAAATTAAGCTTCTTTTTGATATTGGGATAACCGTTCACCGACACATGGCCAATGTAGTGGAGCAGCTTGTTGGCGCGGTCCTTCTTCTGGCGCACGTTGAACAGCTCGGGATATTTTTCTAGATACGAGGTGTCGCACTCCCCGTTTTTGAACGGCTCGTGAGTAACCACGTTCTCAAGGAACCCGATATTGGTCTTCACGCCGCGTACGCGGAACTCCTGCAGGGCACGTTTCATGGTGCGGCAGGCGTCGTCAAAGGTAAGGCCCCAGGTGGAGACCTTGACCAGCAGAGAATCGTAATACGGCGTAATATGGGCGCCGGTATAACCGTTGGCGGCGTCGAGACGAACACCAAAACCGACGGCGGTGCGATAGGCCTTGATGGTACCGAAATCGGGCGCGAAATTATTGGCTGGATCTTCGGTGGTCACGCGGCACTGTATGGCGTAACCACGCAGCTCGATATCATCCTGGCTGCTCACGCCGATCTCCGGATCGGACAACTTGTAGCCCTCAGCCACGAGAATCTGGGTCTGCACCAGATTGCGCATGGTCACCAGCTCGGTAACAGTATGCTCCACCTGAATACGCGGGTTCATCTCGATAAAATAAAAGTTACCCTCTTTATCCATGAGAAACTCCACCGTACCGGCATTGACATAACCCACCGAACGGGTGATTTTCAGCGCCAGCTCGCACACCTCGTCGCGCTTCTCCTTACTCAGCGACGGTGACGGCGCCAGTTCGATCACCTTCTGATGGCGGCGCTGGATGGAGCAATCGCGCTCAAAGTAATGTACCAGGTTGCCGTACTTGTCTCCCATCACCTGCACTTCGATGTGCTTGGGATTTTCGATGAATTTTTCCAGAAATACCGTACCGTCGCCGAAGGCGCTCTGCGCTTCGGAAGAAGCCGACTTGAGCCCTTCCAGCAGCTCCTCGCGATTACGTACCACGCGCATGCCGCGGCCGCCACCGCCGGAAGCAGCCTTGACCATGATGGGATAACCGCAGTCCTTGGCGAACATCAGCGCTTCCTCGTCGGTTCTCACCGGCTTGTCGGTACCAGGTACCACCGGAACACCGGCCTCAATGGCCACATGGCGGGCGGCAACCTTGTTGCCAACTTTGCGCTGCAGCTCAGCGGTGGGGCCGATAAAAGCAATGCCGGCACGCTCACAAGCTTCGATAAAATCGGGGTTTTCCGCCAAAAAACCATAACCCGGGTGGATGGCATCTACCCCTTTGGCACGCGCCAGCTCGACAATCTCGTCGATTCCCAGATAGGCGTCAATAGCGCCCTTGCCCTTGCCCACCTGATACGCCTCGTCCGCCTTGTAGCGGTGCAGCGAAACCTTATCTTCATCGGAATAGATAGCCACGGTACTGATCCCCAATTCAGTACAGGCGCGGAAGATACGGATTGCTATTTCACCACGGTTGGCAGCCATCACTTTTTTGAATTGTTTTATCGACACCAGAATTCCTCCTCCACAACGCAAACGCATCCCGCCGTTTTTATCCTTGGACAAAAACCACGGCAATATTTTTAGCCTCACTTAAAAAAGCCTTTTATTTCAAGCACTTACGTTATAGACTAGGCAGATAGACTTGCGGTTGTCAAGTTATAATATCGTTCTGGCATGCAAAACGGGGGTCTGAACGACGGCAGGTACTAGTTGTGCTTCTGATGCAGATAGTTGTCAAAGGCGGCGGCCAGCGGGCTGGATTGACGCCGCTTGCGCTTGATAAGATAGAACGGACGGGGCATATTGAGAGTTGCAATCTTCATGGCTACCAGTTTACCGGCGGCGATATCCTCCTCAACACACAAGCGGGACAAAATAGCTGCGCCGATACCGGCACGCACCCCCTGGCGGATCGCCTCGTTGCTGCCCATTTGCGCCACCACACGCAACTGCGCCACATCCACCCCGACACTGCTCAGGGCGCGCTCCATTTCCAGTCTGGTGCCGGAGCCGGGCTCTCGCAGAATGAACTCCAGCTCACTCAAGCGCCGGGGCGGTAATTCATCACAGCAGGCCAGTGGATGGTCGCCAGGCAACACCAGCACCAGTTCATCGGCAAACAGTTGCTCATATTCCAGGCGCGCATCGCGTCCACGGGTGCCAACCAGCGCCAGTTCGACAGCGCCATCGACCACGGCAGTGGCGATATCGCTGCTGTCAGCAATTTTAAGCATCATATCCACGCCGCTGTACTGGCGCTTAAATCCCTCCACCAACTGCGGCAGCAAATAAGCACCGGGAATAGTGCTGGCGCCGACAGTGAGCGTTCCCGCCAGCTCCCCCTGATAATCGAGCACCGCCTGACGCGCCTCTTCGCGCAGGGCGATGATACGGCAGGCATAGGAATAGACAATGCGCCCGGCGGCAGTGGCGCTTACGCTGCGCCCCAGACGATCCACCAGCTTGGTGCCAAAATACTCCTCCAGGGTGCGCACATGCTCACTTACCGAAGGCTGCGACAGCAGCATGGCCGCCGCAGCGCGGGTAAAACTTTCCTGCTCCACTACTTTGCAAAACACTTCTAGGCGGCGGATATCCACGTTGCTATTCTCCAGCTGAAGTTGACGGTTCGGCGGCAAAGAGATCACGCAAACACAGGCGGCAGGCAAGTTTACGTCCGTTTCGACGCACCACAAGGTCAAAGCAGCGCCCGGCAGCAGCACTGAACAAGTGGCGCAGCGGCAACACCCCGCCGTAGGCGCTTGCCGGACGGCCATCGACCGCCTCGAAAATGTCGCCGGGATGCAAGCCTGCCTGTTCAGCCGGGGTGCCCGCCGCCACAAACGATACCATAGCTCGACCATCCTCCGCCATCCCTACCAGCATGCCACTGCCGTCGAGCGCCAGCGAACGGTTGAACAAAGTGCCACGCTCCAGCGCAATTCGCTGGCGGGAACAGTCGAGCCACAGCACAAAATTACGCAATGCCGATGCACCAAGGTTGCCGGCCAGCTCACCTACCGCAGCGGTGCCTGAACCTGCTGCCGCCGGGACATTGAACAGCGGATTACGCAACGTAAATCGACCCAGGCGCAAATGCTCAAACCGGCACAAACGATCGAGCTGCACCCCGTTCATACCAGCACTCACGTGTTCTACCCCCCATCGGCGCAGCAGATGATTGGCGGCCGCATACGGATAGAAAAAACTGCTGAATTGCGCTCCGGTATCAATACTAAAGCGTCCCGGCGGTAGATTATCCACCTGTGCTACCAATGTAGGCATGCGGTACTTATGCGGCGCATCCTGCCATGGCGGCGGCGTGACAAAATGATAATTGACGTCAAACAGTGTAAGTTCGCTGGCGGCATAATCGATACGCACAATAAATCGGCTCAAAAAATCAAAACCCAGAATTCCGGCTATCTGCGGTTCATAACTGGCAGCACTCAGGCCGCGACTGCTCATGACGATCTGCGCGCCCAGTTGCAGCGGGCCATCATGCGTCGGCAAAACAAGTGGCGGCAAACGAACAAAACCCAGGGTAAACAACTTGCCAAAGCCGAAACCGCCCACCTTGCCACGCGTTCCCGCTCCCAGCGAACGGGCGAAATCGGCATCGACAATAGACGCCGAAGCACCACTGTCCAGCAACCACCAGCGCCTGGCACCAGCCACAGTAACCGGCAAATAAATTGCGCCTTCCACCTGGCGAAACGGTAGCCGCGCCCACCGGCGCCCGTGGGGAAACACCAGCGCAGTCAACCGTGTCGGCGGCACGGCAAAACGGTGGGCTGCCACAGGCGGATTGACAATAAGCCGCTCCACATCCCATTGCTGGAATTTGTTGCGTGGATAGATATCGTCACGGCGGTGAAATGGAAACAGCAACCCGTCAACACGGCGAAAATCGGCAAAACTGGTGCGAATTTCCACATCCGGCTGCCGCGTTACACACGCCACCAGCATCAAACTGGCGCTGTCGAAGTAAAAACGGCTGACATCTGCGTTAATGGTGTTATCCATCCGCACCACATAACAGCGCCGCCCCTCACGCTTGTGCACCCCTTCCATAGTGAGATGAAAAATAGCAGAATCACGGCGCAAATGTTCGAAATCGGCCAGATAACGCGCCAGCTTGTTACGCTTTACGGTCTGCTCATCGCGCAGCAGTTCCACTTGCCCATTGTAATCGCGGTGCCACGCCACCCGGCCATCGTTGCCGCTACATTCGCGGATAACACCGTAATCTTCCAGCATAAACGCCTGAATTGGATAAGCTGTCCACTGCTCAAAACGCCCCGCCAAGCCATCGTAGCGCACCCGGCCACAACTGTAGCAACTACGCAACGCCCGCCAACGTTCCAATCCGCCCGTGACACGATAATGCTCTGCAAACAATTTGTACGGATCGTGAAAACTTCTCGCCTGCGCCACGCCGCTAGAGGCAACCATCACACCAA
>JAMOOS010000331.1 GCA_027065245.1 Desulfuromonadaceae bacterium
GCTGGGCCAGTGCCGCCAATCTGGAGCGCTTTGCCGGTATGAATGTTTCACCGCCGCTACTTGCCGCCCTGTTGCTGGGGCGCCTGCCGGATGGTGTGCTGGAACAGGGGCGAGTGACTGCCTGCCGCAATGGAGTCGAACTGTTTGTCGACCCAGGAAGGTATCGGGTGATATTTGATGATAACCGCATTAAATCAATATGTTACAGTGTAAATAATAATGTTGTTTATAAAGTAGTGTATTCTGCTTACAACAGAGCAAATGGGTTTGCCTCCCACATTGTGTTTAGCATGCCGCAACAACAGTTGGAACTGGATATAACCATGGATGATGTTGAACTGAATCCCGCTTTTACCGGCGGCAGTTTTGTATTACAACCACCGGCTACAGTGGCAGTTGAAGATATGGATCGCGCCTGGAGTGGAGATCAACCATGAGAGCGCTTGTTGTCGCGCTGATGCTGTGTTGCGTTTTAACCGCCTGTCGCGACAATGCCGTGCCGGAGCAGCGTGCCGACAATGGCGGCGCGCCACAACCGGCGGTGGGCGACACCATTATCGAAGGCACCAGTGCCGATGCCAGCAACCTGCTGCCCATGCTGGCCATGGACAGCGCTTCTGGTCAGATTTGCGGGCTGGTTTACAACGGTTTGGTGCGCTATGACAAAAATCTGCACATCGAGGGGGAACTGGCCGAATCGTGGCAGATCAGCGCCGACGGACGCGAGATCACCTTCCATCTGCGTCACGGGGTAAAATGGCACGACGGCGCCCCGTTTACCAGTGCCGATGTGCTGTTCACCTACCACCTTATCATCGACCCCAAAACTCCCACCGCCTACGCCGAGCGCTACAAACAGGTGGTGGAAGCCAGCGCGCCCGATCCGTACACCTTCAAGGTACGTTACGCCAGACCGCTGGCGTCCGCCCTTATCAGTTGGGGGATAGCTATCCATCCACGCCATCTGCTCGCCGGGCAGGATATCACCAAAAGCCCGCTGGCGCGCGCCCCCATAGGTACCGGGCCGTACCGTTTTGTCCAGTGGGTGCCGGGGGAAAAGATCGTTTTGGAGCGTAACAGCGATTACTTTGAAGGCGCGCCCTATATCAAGCGGGTGGTCTATCGCATTATTCCCGACTCCACCACCATGTTTCTCGAACTGCAATCGGCCGGGCTGGATCAGATGGGGCTGACACCGCTGCAGTACGCGCGCCAGACCGATACTCCGGCATTTCGTCGCCGTTTCCGCCGCTATCGTTATCCGGCGTTTGCCTATACCTACCTCGGCTACAATTTGCGCCACAAGATGTTTCAGGATAAACGGGTGCGCCAGGCTTTGAGTTACGCCATCAACAAACAGGAACTGGTAGATGGCGTGCTCATGGGACTCGGTCAGGTAGCTACCGGGCCGTACAAACCTGGCACCTGGCAATATAATCCTGATGTGAAACGCTACCCGTACAATCCGCAACGGGCGCGTAAGCTGTTGCGTCAGGCCGGTTGGAGCGACAGTGACGGTGACGGTATAGTGGACAAGGATGGCCAGCCACTGGCGTTTACCATCATCACCAATCAGGGTAACGATCAACGTATCAAGGCGGCGGAGATTATCCAGCGCCGTTTTGCCCAGGTGGGGGTAAAGGTAAAGATTCGCGTTATCGAGTGGGCATCGCTGCTCAAGGAGTTTATCACGCCACGCCGCTTTGACGCCGTGGTCATGGGCTGGACTATTCCCAACGATCCCGATTCCTACAACGTCTGGCATTCGAGTAAAACCGCTCCCGGCAAGCTCAACTTTATCGGCTACAAAAACAGTCGGGTCGACGAGCTGCTGGAGCAGGGGCGCCACACCTTGGTGCGCCGCCAGCGCAAAAAAATCTACGACGAATTTCAGCGCATTCTCGCCGAAGAGCAGCCGTACACCTTTTTGTTTGTTCCCGATGCTCTGCCGGTGGTGGCCCGGCGTTTCTATGGCATCAAAGAAGCGCCGGCTGGTATAGCGTACAACTTCATCCGCTGGTACGTACCGGCTGATCAGCAGCGCTATCAGCGTTAGGAGCGCCGTATGCTTGTATATCTGTCCAAACGGTTACTGTTGATGATACCGCTGCTGCTGGGTATCACTCTTATCTCCTTTGTAGTGATCCACCTCGCTCCCGGCGAACCAACCGATCTGCAAACGGAGATGAACCCTGAAGCCGGGGTGGAACTCAAAGCACGCCTGCGCGCCCAGTACGGCCTGGACAAGCCGATTGCACTGCAGTATGTCGACTGGGTGGGGCGGTTGGCACGCCTCGATTTTGGCACCTCGTTTTCTCAGGATCGCCGCCCGGTATGGGACAAAATCGTCGAACGCCTGCCGGTGACCATCCTAATTAACGTACTCTCCATCGGTCTTATTCTGCTGGTGTCGATTCCCATCGGCATTATGGCAGCGGTGCGGCGCGGCAGCGCTTTTGACCGCTGGACCACCCTGTTTGTTTTCATCGGCTTTGCCACGCCGTCGTTCTGGCTGGCCCTGTTGCTTATGGATTATCTTGGCGCCTATCTGGGGCTGGTACCCATCTCCGGTATCAAATCCTTAGGCTATGAATATTTGAGCAGCGGCGAGCAGATATGGGATGTGATCCATCATCTGCTGCTGCCGGTGCTGGTATCGGCCTTTGGCGGTCTGGCCGGTTTTTCCCGCTATATGCGCTCCAACATGCTCGAAGTGATCAATCAGGACTATATCCTCACCGCCCGAGCCAAGGGGCTGTCGGAACGGCTGGTAATCATGCGCCACGCCCTGCGTAACGCTCTATTGCCGGTGATCACCATTCTCGGCTTATCGGTGCCGGGGCTCATCGGCGGCAGCGTAATCTTTGAAAGCATCTTTGCCATTCCCGGCATGGGTAAACTGTTTTACGACGCGGTAATGATGCGCGACTATCCTCTTATCATGGGCGTTCTGGTAATCGGCGCCGTTCTCACCCTGCTGGGCAACATGCTGGCTGATATCGGCTACGCTGTTGCTGATCCGCGTATTCGTAATGGTTGAATATCTCTCACCTCATTGCTGCGTGGTTGCTATTTGAATTATCTGTAAATCTGTCTTCATATCGCAATATATCGTAATTGCTGAATTAATCACATTTTCAAGTGTTTCGGCGATTGCCCGTCTAATGCTCTCGCGTAACTTCATTAAAAATTAGTTGAAATTCTTTTTTTAAAACTAATTTTTTCCATTGTCATTTGCTGTTCGTTGGGATAGTGTGTGCGTGTTTTCATTGTTGTGCATGCAGAGTTATGCCGGAGGAGCAGAGTGAAAGAAGATCGTCTGGATATACGCCTTAAGGGGCAGTTTCTCCTCGATATGATACTGGTAGTTCTGGCGTTTGTGCTGGCGTACCAGATAAAAAGAAGCCCGTTTTTTTTCAATGGCGGTCTTTCTAGCGACCCGAACTACTATTTAGTGCTCATCTGTGTGGTGCTGAGCAGCGCCGTCGCTTTTGATCTGTTGCGAGTAGCGCGTGGCTTCGCTGCTGCCGATTTCCGTTCTACACCACTGCCGGTAGTGAAAGCGGTGTTGGCTTCACTGGTGGGATTGGTTTTCCTTCTCTATCTATTCAAAATTGAAGCGGTGAGCAGGGCTTTACTGGCGTTGTATGTGGTGCTGCTGTGTGTATTTATGCTGCTGACCAGGTTTATCGTTATCAGTTATCGCAATTATCGCCATTCACGTGGCCGCGACAGTGGTATCCAGGTGCTGATCGTAGGCAGCCGGGAGCGCGCTGTTGAGTTAATCCATTATCTGGATCAAAACCGACCTAACGGTTACCATCTGATCGGTTGCGTTGAAACCTGTGATGAGAAGAAGCGAGTTGGTTGCGCGGTATGTGACGATGTGCATGTCATTGCCACCATGGACGAATTTCAGCGAATATTGTCGGATCAGGTGGTGGACGAAGTTATTTTTGCTATGCCTCTGAAAAAAATCGCCAATATTGTTGAACATATATCATTTGCCGAACAGATTGGTGTCAACGTGCGGATATTGCCGGATTGGCAACTGCAGAAAATAATGTATCGTCCAGAAATAGGTTCTGTTAATATGAGCAGCTTCGTGGGTATTCCCACACTGGTGTTGTCGTCTCTGCCACGGCGGGAATTCGAGTTGGTGATAAAGGGACTGTTTGATCGTGTTGCCGCTGCTGTGGCGCTGGTGGTGCTGTCGCCACTGTTTGCCTGTTTTGCCGTGATCATTAAAGCTACTAGTGCAGGACCGGTGTTTTTTATGCAACGGCGCTGCGGCCTTAATGGGCGGGAATTTACTTTATATAAATTTCGCACCATGGTGGCCAATGCTGAACAGTTACGCGAACAGTTGCTGGATGAAAATGAGATGGACGGACCGGTGTTTAAAATTACAGACGACCCGCGGGTTACCCGTATCGGTTCACTGTTGCGCAAAACCAGTCTTGATGAACTGCCGCAGCTGATAAATATTGTCAAAGGGGAGATGAGTTTTGTCGGACCGCGCCCGCCGTTGCCGGACGAGGTGAAGGAATACGCGGTATGGCAGCGACGGCGATTGTCTATGAAGCCTGGATTGACCTGCATCTGGCAGGTCAGTGGTCGTAACGATATCAGTTTTGAGCAGTGGATGAACATGGATCTTGAGTATATCGATAAGTGGTCGTTTATCAGCGACATAAAACTCATTCTGAGGACCGTGCCAGCAGTTGTTTTGGGCACCGGGCGCTGATTTTATTATTTAATTTCGGGGAGGAAACAATGAAGAAAGCCGTTCTTCTGGTGGCAATGATGACTATGGTAGCATCGGTGACTTGGGCGCAGGTCACTGCCGTTATCGGCAACGATAAACTCACCGGTTCCGATTTTAAGGAGCTTACCGCCAATGCGTTACAGACTCATCCCATAAAGGATACCGTAGCTGGTGTCGGTGGCGCTGGTGCTTCGTTGCAGGAGATTATTGCCGGAGCCATAGTAGCTAAACAGGATCTTGCAGCGGTGTTTTCAACCATGTTGAGTTTGAACATTGATGTCTGCCAGGCGATTAAGGCATCAGTCAAAGCTGGCGTGGCTCAGCCGGATGCTGCTTCTGCCGCCAAGGCTGCTGGTGTTGGTCAGGCTGAAGTGGCAAAATGTCTTGGTCTGCAGACTCCGGGCCTCGCCTATACACCGGCGCAGGCGGTACAGAATGTGATGCCGTCTGCGGCCCGTTCTCTCGCCGGAACACCAAGCGGTGGCTTTGTAAGTCCGTCCGGGCGCTAACCACACTGCAGTATTAATCTACAGTTTTTTGTAATCACCTCAGGAGGGTGCGTTGTTGAAAAAATGTTCCTGTGTACTGGTATGTCTGTTGACATTTTTAGTAATGAGCGGCAGTAGTGTTTACGCCGCTGATCCACAAGGGTATATGCCGCCGGGATCCACATTCACTCCCAAGGATACCAGTGATCTGTTTGGTGGCAGTGAGAAAGTGGTACACCCGTTTCTATCCATTGCCGGTATGTATACCGATAATTTTTATAATACTGATGATAACGAAAAGTACGAATATGGAGCTATCGTTTCTCCGGGCATCTGGTTTGCTTTGCCCGGTACGGTGCAACCGTTGCTGGATGTTACCACTGATACCAGCGCCTCGGGCGGCTTGAGCTACAGTCGCCGTATCAATAAAAGTAAGCGCCGCTTCCAGGGCTACCTTTCCTATCGCGCCGATTTTGAAGAATATACCCAGCGTTCCTCAGAAAACACCGATAACCATGACATTGAGGGCTTGTTTCAAGTCAATATGCGCAGCGGGTTGTCGATTGAGGTGATGAACAAGTATGTACGTAATCACGATGCCCGTTC
>JAMOOS010000332.1 GCA_027065245.1 Desulfuromonadaceae bacterium
CACTAATTTTTACCAGCCTCCTGATAAACAGGTAGGCGCAACTGAACCCGGCCAGATACATAAGACCATACCAGCGTACCGCCAGCGGCCCGATGTGGATAGCTACCGGATCAATGTTTGGATAATGCAACATGGCGGGGAAATCCTGTTTCGGTTAGAAAGGCGGTAAAATCATCGGCCAGCGGCGCGACAAAGCAGCAGCGCCGTTTTTCAACGGGATGGTCTATAATCAGCTCGGCAGCGTGTAACATGGTACGTGGTACGCCGTCAGCGCCGTTACCATAACGCTCATCACCAACCAGGGGAAATCCAGCCTCGGCAAAATGAACACGAATCTGATGCATGCGGCCAGTAGGTATTATCACTTCCATCAGCGAATATTCGTCGGCACTGTGCAGCAGACGATAGCGGGTTACCGCCTCCTTGCCACCGTGTTCCACGCTCTTCATCTTGTTAGTGGCGCGATTGCGGGCCAGCAGAGAGCGAAACTCCCCTTCCGGCTCAGGAACACCGTGCACCAGCGCCAGGTAACGCTTGACCACATCGTGGGCGGCAAATACGCTACTGAGCGGTTTATGCGCGCGTTGATGAATAGACATCAGCATCACACCAGAGGTATCCCGATCCAGACGCTGCACCATGCCCAGGCTGGGGCGTAACATCGGTTTGTACGGATCACGCAACCATTCCAGCGCCGCCGTGTACACCGTCCCTTTATAACGCGCCGGGGTCGGCTGCGATTCCACCAGCGGCGGTTTGTCGATCACCAGCAGATAACGATCCTGAAAGATGATATTCTCAGCACTAATAACAAACGGCTCCAGGGGAAATCCGTCCAGATAGATCTCGATACCATCGCCACCGGCAGCACTGGCAGCACACTTGCGCACCCGCCGCCCATTGACATGCACGGCCCCTAGTTCAATCAGTTTGCGACAGTGACTGCGTGACAACTCCTCGGCAAGAGCCGGGATAACCCGGTCCAGCCGCTGCGGCGACTGGGTATACGGTACCGCCAGGCGTATCACCCGGCGGCGTTGCCTAACGTCACTGCCAGCAGCAGTCATCAGCATCGCCTCACGGCCAATCAGGCGTCCAGCACATGCTTATCGAGGACAAAACAGGTAAACTCACCCTGGAAAACTGTTTTTTCCCCAACCTTAACATGACACTCAACCTGACGCTTGCGGCCATTGTCTGCCACCACCACCGCTGTGGCAACAGCCACATCACCGACAGTAACCGGTGCAAGAAACTTGCTTTGTGCCGCGCCCAACACCACGTTGGGATCGTTGACTGCCAGCATGGCGGCATAATCTGCCAGGCCGAAAATAAAACCGCCATGAACCAGGCCGCGTTCGTCTGCCGCCATTTCGGCCAGTGTCAGCAGCGATGCCTGAGCCTTGCCTGGCGTAAGCTCGTCGGCACGGCCCACCAGCCTGGTCGATATATCTGGATGTGTATTTATCTTGTCTGCCATATCAGCTCCTAACTGGCGTCCACCCGTTCACGCAGTTCTTTGCCGGTTTTGAAAAACGGCGTTTTTTTGCATGGAATCGAGATGAGTTCGCCACTTTTGGGATTACGCGCCTGGCGCGCCTCACGGTTGCGGATAGAAAATGAGCCAAAGCCGCGAATCTCCACCCTGTCACCATTGGCCAGCGCTTCACTGATACTGGAAAAAATGGTATTCACCACCAGTTCCGACTCGCGCTTGTTCAACTCTGTATCAAATTCCATCAGTTTTTCAATCAATTGGCTCTTGGTCATCGCTATATCCTCAATTTTCTGTCGGTCGCCACATCAACTGCACTGCGGCACCGTTATCCATCGTTGTCAGTTGCTGCAAATGAGATAATGACTTTTCTACAAAGTAATCTATGAGAGCGCCACGCGGCTTCTCCGGATAAACCACCTCCGGCTTGCCACTTATACCGACTCTTTTGGCCACCGCGGCAATGGTGGCGTGTAGACCACCCAGTTCATCGATCAGACCAAGTTCTTTCGCCTGACGGCCAGTGTAGATGCGACCATCGGCGAGTGCGCGCACCCTCTTTTCCGGCAGATGCCTTCCCGCACTTACCGCGCCGACAAACTGACCGTAAACATCGTCGATAAGCTCCTGAAGCAGTTTTTTCTCCTCAGCTGTCATCTCGCGCATGGGCGAGCCAATATCCTTGTGGACACCACTCTTGATAACCCGACTTTTAAGGCCGATCTTGTTCATCAGCTTCATCACGTTGGTAAATTCCATAATGACGCCGATGCTTCCGGTCAATGTGCCGGGATTGGCAAATATTTTATCCGCCGCCACAGCAATGTAATAGCCACCGGATGCCGCCACCGAACCCATGGACACGTACACCGGCTTTTTTTTGCCGATCCGTTTCACCGCGTCATGAATCTCCTGCGATGGCCCGACACTGCCACCTGGTGAGTCGATACGGATCACAATGGCACGAACCTTCCGATCCTCGGCAAACTCATCCAGCTTGTCGATGGTATCTCGTGCCGTAACAATCGGTCCCAGCACCTCAACCACGGCAATTTTGTCGCCACCGGCCAACAACCGGGTAGCGCCACGACCTTTACCAACCACCAGCACCACCGCTACAAACAACACCATAACCGCCAGCAAAAACACCGCTGCCCACACAAATGGCCGTTTTTTCATCCGCACCCCGCGCAACAAAAAAAGCCCCTGCTACCAAAGCAACAGGGGCTTTACTTATCAGACGTTCAGTTAGTTTTCGCTGTTTTCAAACGCCCCTTGCAGCAACTCGCCCAAACTGGAGGTTGCCTTCTTCTGGGCGCCGATAAAGGCGTCAACTTCTGCCTTTTCCTTACGCTCAGACAGGTGTTTGATAGACAGGGCAATTTTATGCTCGTTGGTGTCAACATGCAGAACCACCGCCTCAAGCTCATCACCAACCTTGGCGAAATCTTTGGGAGAATCCACCTTCTCTTTGCTGATTTCAGAGACGTGAATCAGACCCTCGACACCCTCTTCCACTTCGACAAAGATACCGAACTCGGTTACCGAAGTAACCTTGCCGCGGATAATGGTACCCGGAGCGTACTGCTCGGGAATAATCTGCCACGGATCCTGGTTGAGTTGCTTAACACCAAGTGAGAAACGCTCGTTGTCGCGGTCGATATTGAGAACCACCGCCTTGACCAGATCGCCCTTTTTGTACAGCTCGGAAGGATGCTTGATCCGCTTGGTCCACGACAGATCAGAGATATGCACCAGGCCGTCGATACCTTCGTCAACACCGACAAAAATACCAAAGTCGGTGATATTCTTCACCTGGCCTTCGATGATAGTACCGGCGGGGAACTTCTCGCCGATCACATCCCACGGGTTGGGCTCAACCTGCTTCAGGCCCAGGGAGATGCGGCGGTTGTCGGTATCCATGGCCAGAACCACAGTCTCAACCTCATCGCCGATGGAGAGAATCTTGTTGGGATGCTTTATCCGCTTGGTCCAGCTCATCTCGGAGACGTGAATCAGACCTTCTACGCCTTCTTCCAGTTCAACAAACGCACCGTAATCGGTCAGGCTGACCACCTTGCCGGTAACGCGGCTCTCGGCAGGATATTTATCGGCAACACTCAACCACGGATCGGGTGTGATCTGCTTGAGACCGAGGCTGACGCGCTCTTTTTCACGGTCGAACTTGAGCACCTTGACGCTGATGCTGTCGCCCACGGCCAGAATATCGGACGGATGAGACACACGCCCCCACGACATATCGGTGATATGCAGCAGGCCGTCGATACCGCCCAAGTCGATAAACGCGCCATAGTCGGTGAGGTTTTTGACCACCCCATCAACCACCTGACCCTCTTCGAGAGTTTTAAGCGTTTCGCTGCGCTGACTTTCGCGCTCGCTTTCAAGCAGCACCCGGCGGGACAGAACGATATTACCGCGCCGCTTGTTAAGCTTGATGATTTTAAATTCAAAGGTTTCGCCGATCAGTTTGTCGAGATTGCGTACCGGACGCAGATCCACCTGAGAACCGGGCAAAAAGGCGTTGACACCGATATCGACGGATAAACCACCTTTGATACGAGAGATAATCCGTCCCTCGACAATGGCATCCTCTTCCAGTGCGTTCCATACCTTCTGGCGATCAGCCTTCTCTTTTGACAGGCAGATCAAACCACTTTCGTTCTCGGCGCGCTCAAACAGTACGTCGATCTTGTCACCGACATTGAGCTCTGCCGGTGTGCCATCGGCTGCGGCAAACTCAACCAGAGGGATAACACCCTCAGACTTGTAGCCGACATCAACTACTACCGAATCGGGATTGACCTGTACGATCGTACCTTCGACAACATCACCCACGGCCAGATTGCCCTGCAGGCTGTTCTCGAACATCTCTTCGAAGCTTTCGTCACCGAACTCTTCATCCATCTCGTCTGTCAGTTCTTCATCCATCAGATCGAGATCTTCCGTGTTACCAGTTTCTTTGTTTTCAGACATTAACCAAAGTACCCCCTAGAATATTACGTCCGCTGCCCGCGGACGCTCACGGCCACAGCCGTGGACACGAACCCTATCACATGAAGGAAAAAAAACAAATACTATTTTGCAATTTTGCGCAGTCTTTCCACAACTTCGCTGATAATCCACTCCGGCGTGGAGGCACCGGCGGTTATACCGATGGAAGCGATATTATCCAGCCACGCCGGATCGATATCGGCGCCCGTTTCGATATGAAACGTGTGCGGCTGGATAGCGGCACAGATACTCGCCAGCCGGGTGGTGTTGGCGCTGTTGCGGCCACCGATCACCAGCATCAGATCCACCCGCCCGGCGATGGTGCGCGCCTCATCCTGGCGTACGGCGGTAGCATCGCAGATAGTATTAAATATGCGCAATTCTTTGCATTTTTCCAGCAAAATGGTGCTGATTTCGCGAAAGTTACCAAAAGATTGTGTCGTCTGCGCCACCAGGGCGATCTTGCGCTGTGCCGGAATAGCGGCAGCGGCGGCAGCGTCCGCTACCACCCACGCCTTGTCGGTCTGGGCATAGGAGACGATTCCCTGCACTTCGGGATGCTCCTGCTCACCGACAATCACCACCGCGTAACCGTCGGCGCTGGACTGCATGGCGTACTGCTGGGCTTTTTTTACAAACGGACAGGTGGCGTCGACAACCTGCAGTTGCTTGCGCCGCAGTTGCTCCTCCTCACTGCGGGTGATGCCGTGGGAGCGGATAATCACCGTCTCCTCGTGCATGTCGGCGACATCGTGTACAACCCGTATCCCCTCCTGTTCCAGCTTGTTGACCAGTTGCGGCGAGTGGATAAGCGGCCCCAGCGAACAGATTTTCGGCGCATTTTCCGCCGCTTCAAAAGCCATGTTCACCGCCCGTTTGACACCAAAACAGAACCCGGCGCTCTGCGCCAGCTCGATCTTCATCACCTGCCTCCGTCTGCTCCGTTCTGGTAAGCATGCACCACCTGCAGCATCCGCTCCAGCACCTGCTCAATACTCAACGCCGTGGCGTCGATCTCAATGGCATCGTCAGCCTTTACCAGCGGCGCGCACTCGCGCCCGCTGTCGGCGGCATCGCGGCGGCGGATGGCAGCGATGGTTTCATCAAGCTTGACCGGCATCCCCTTGGCCACCAGCTCTTCGTATCGCCGCCGACCGCGCGCCTCGGCACTGGCGTTGAGATAGAATTTTACCTGAGCATCGGGAAACACCACGCTGCCGACATCACGCCCCTCCAGCACCACGCCGCCAGCGGCACCCAGACGGCGCTGCAAATGCAGCATGGCCTGGCGCACCGCCGGTGATGATGCCACCTTTGATGCCAGCATACTCATCTGCGGTGTAC
>JAMOOS010000333.1 GCA_027065245.1 Desulfuromonadaceae bacterium
CACATTGGAATGATTGATATACCATGCACGGTCAGGAAAATAATGCCGTGTTGTGCCTGTGGACATTTGCGAGGAGGGTTGGGCAGGACCGGATGGTTGCCAACAGTGTCCAGTGGTGGCGGCAATACGGTGACGAGCAAATAAAAACACTACCATCGCTGCGGCGGTGGTCAATAACGCGCAGGTGCGGCTCGAGGGGATGAGTGGCAGTGCCGTGTAGATGCAGGAGTTTGTAATGCAGACATATCTCGATTTTGAAAAGCCGCTGGTTGAATTGGAACAGAAGATTCACGAACTGCGCGATTATTCCACCGAAAGCGTGGATTTCAGCACCGAGCTGCAAAAGCTGGAAACCAAGGCGGAGAAACTGCGTGAGGAGATATTCTCCAAACTTACCCGCTGGCAGCGCACCCAGTTGGCGCGTCATCCCAACCGGCCATTTACCCTCGATTTTATCGAGCATGTGTTTACCGACTGGTTCGAGCTGCATGGCGATCGCAATTTTGCCGACGATGCTGCGCTGGTGTGCGGTTTTGCCCGCCTGGATGGTCAGCCGTGTGCTGTTATCGGTCATCAGAAGGGGCGTGATACCAAAGAGAAGGTGGTGCGCAACTTCGGTATGCCTAATCCGGAAGGGTATCGCAAAGCACTGCGTATCATGAAAATGGCCGAGCAGTTCGGTTTGCCCATCTTCACATTTGTCGATACTCCTGGCGCCTATCCCGGCATCGGCGCCGAAGAACGTGGCCAGGCGGAAGCCATCGCCCGCAATTTGCGTGAGATGGCGGCTCTCACTGTGCCGGTAATTGTAACCATTACCGGCGAGGGGGGCAGCGGTGGCGCCCTGGCCATTGCCGTGGGCAACCGGGTATTGATGATGCAGTATTCGGTATATGCGGTTATCTCACCCGAGGGTTGTGCCGCCATTTTGTGGAGCGACGGCACCAAGGGACCGCAGGCGGCAGAAGCGCTCAAGCTCACCGCCGCCGATATAGACGAGCTGGGCTGTATTATCGACGAAGTGATCGAAGAGCCGGTGGGTGGTGCCCATAACGATGTGGAGCTGGCTGCCCGTCTGGTGAAACGATGCCTTAAAAAACACCTGGCCGAGTTGCAGCAGCTATCGCCGCAGGAACTGGTGGAGCAACGTTACCAGAAGTTCCGCGCCATGACGGTTATGGCCGAGGAACAGACGCAGAAAAAGCAGCCGGAAGAGGCGGGCGCAGACGCGCAGGAAGAGTAGGCAGGTGGCCTGGCGCTACTTGCTGTGTGTGATATTGCTGGGCTGCTGCAGTGCCTGTGGTGGGTATCACAGCGTCAAGGTTTCCGGCGGCGGCAAGCACCTCAAGGGATGGCAGCGCCCCTACGAGGTAGACGGCGTTTCCTACACGCCGTTGCTCGATCATCAGGGCTTTGTCCAGCACGGTCTTGCCAGCTGGTACGGCAAACAGTTTCATGGCCGTAAAACCAGCAACGGCGAAACCTACGACATGTACGCCATGACCGCCGCCCACAAAACCCTGCCGCTGGGCGTGTTTGTAAAAGTGCACAACGAAGCCAACGGGCGCGAGGCGGTGGTGCGTATCAACGATCGCGGTCCGTTTGTGGCCGGCAGGATTATCGATCTATCCTACGCCGCTGCGTCCAAACTGGGTGTGGTCGGGCCGGGTACCGCGCCGGTAACCATTACCGCGCTTGGTTATCGCAAGCACGACAGCGGCGGTCAGGTGAGCTACTCCTTGCCGAAGACGGTGCGTACCGGCCCGTTTGCCGTGCAGGTGGGGGCGTTTACCAGCCGCGCCAATGCCGAAAGGTTGCGTGATCGCCTTACCGGTGTGTGTGGCAGCGCCGATATCCAGCCTGCTGTTGTCAACGGTCAGCGCTACTATCGCGTGCGCGGCGGTCACTACACCTCGCTGGAACAGGCGCGCCAGGCGCAGCAGATGCTCGAAGACAGCGGTTTCGGCCACGGTTTTGTTGTCGCCATCGACTGATTACGTGTCGCCTCGTTCCGGCAGCTTCCATTGCCACCGCACAACTGCTCTCCGTCTCTGAGCCCTGCTAGCGCGGCAGAATTTCCTCCAGCCATTTTTTTTGCATCGCGGTCAATTTGCCGCTGTGGCGTAGATTGCGCTGCTGTATACGCGGCAGTTTGGGCACAAACTGGATAAACCATACCCTGGGAGTGCGTGGATTGTTCAGAATGGCCAGACGCAGGTTGGGGCGTTGGTTCCAGCGTGGATGACGGGCAATGGCGCTGATGGTGTCCGCTGTGGCGGCGGCGCTGCGTAAAAACTGGTGCAGGGCTGCTTCTTTCAGGCGTGGATTGTTCAGGGCGATGTCGATAATTCGTTTATCCCCCTCCGCCAGCAGATGGGGCAGCAGAGTGGCGCTGGCGCGCCGGGTGAGGGTGAGTTTGTTGCCCAGAGGCTCGGTAGGTAGGCGGCTGACAATCTGCCGCTGTGCTGCCAGACGGATATCGGCGCTGTAGCCGGGCAGGGTACACAGATTCAGCAGCTCAAACAGCGGCAGCCCTTCCAGCATCTGGTGCGCCAGCGCTGGTGTTACCGCCGGATGGCGGACAATGGCACAGCGCAGGCGGTATTCGCCGCTCAAATGGTGGGAACAGATGGCCTGGATGATGGTGCCGGGCAGTTCTGGTCGTTGCAGCAGTTGCAGCAGATGGCTGCTCTCCAGCGCCGGGTTGCGCAACGCAGCGGCAATCACCTCGGTATCATGATCCGCCATAATGGCGCTCAAGGTGGTGGCATCGGCATGCAGAGCATCGTGCAGGCGGCGTAACAGGTTGGTATTGCTGTTCTCGCTCATGGCAGTGCTGTGTGTCGGGTTGATAAAATCTACTTGTCAAAAAAACGGTACTCGCGCAAAAAATCTTCCTTGAAGCTGGCAAAGCGGTTTTGCTCAATGGCGTCGCGCGCCTGTTTTACCATGTTCAGGTAAAAATGGACGTTATGGATAGCCGCCAGGGTGGCGGAGAGAATCTCATTGGCGTTGAACAGATGGTGCAGATAGGCGCGGCTGAAATTGCGGCAGCAGTAGCAGTTGCAGGCCGGATCAACCGGGAAGAAATCGCGCCGGTAGTTGCGGTTGGTCAGGCGGATTTTGCCGCGCGAAGTAAACAAAGTGGCACTGCGGGCGTAACGGGTGGGGATAACGCAATCAAACATATCCATACCGCGCTCGATACTTTCCAGAATGTCTTCCGGCAGGCCGACGCCCATCAGGTAGCGTGGTTTGTCGGCAGGAAGAAACGGCGCGGTATAATCCACCACCTGCTTGAGCAACTCCAGCCCCTCGCCCACGCTGACACCGCCGATGGCATAGCCGGGAAAATCCATGGCGGTAAGCTGCTCGGCGCAGTGGCGGCGCAGATCCTCGTAAACACTGCCCTGCACGATGGCAAACAGGGCCTGATCGTCGCGCTGATGATGTTTCAGACACTGCCCGGCCCAGCGCAGGGTTTTTGCCACCGATTTTTTACTGTAGGCATGACTGGACGGGTAGGGGATACACTCGTCAAAAGCCATGATGATATCGGCGCCCAGAGCGTTTTCGATGCTCATGGCCTCTTTGGGGCCGAGAAATATCTGTTCGCCGCTGTGTTCGTGGCGGAAATATACCCCATCTTCGGTGATGTTCTTGTTGGGCAGAGAGAACACCTGAAAGCCGCCGCTGTCGGTGAGAATCGGTTTGTTCCAGTGCATGAACTTGTGCAGACCACCGGCCTTTTTTACCAGCGCCTCGCCCGGTTTAAGATGTAAATGATAGGTGTTGGACAGAACGATCTGCGCGCCGCATTCCTCCACCTGCGCCGGTGTCAGCGCCTTTAGCGCCCCGTGGGTGCCCACCGGCATGAAGATTGGCGTTTCGATGGTGCCGTGGGGGGTATGAATACGGCCGCGGCGGGCGGCGCAGGTGCTGTCGTTGTGGAGCAGCTCAAATTTGAACATGGGAGATGTGATCTTTTCTGTGTATTATTGATGGTTGATGATGCGTTGTCAGCTTGTGCAGGACAATAGCAAAAGCGTAATGTCAACGCAATGTGTATCAGCGTGCAGGTGTGTTAGCCGCGCCGCCTGTTTTTTTCACGGTGAGGACAACTGATGTGAATATGCTCGATGGCTCTATGCTGACGCAGGCGGAATTTACCTTGTTGCATTTTGATCTGCGTCTGACAGAGGAGATAGATATCGACATGGCGTTGCTGCTCCGCCTGCGGCGGTCGCTGCGTGCCGCAGCTTCTTATCTGTTTGCCGCAACGGCGCGGCCGCGTTTTAACGCCCTGTTTGCGCCACCGCTGGCCAGTGATCCGGTGGCACGGCGACAGTTTCAGAAAGGGGCACCGGCGTTTGTATTTCATCATCAGCATCTGACGCCGGGACGGCGCCGTCGCGGCGAGCGTTTTACCCTGAGTGCCGTGGTGTTCGGTGGTGATGCCGAGCGGGTGCGCGATTTGGCCAGGGTGGTGCAGGCGCTGGGTGATATCGGTCTGCACCAGAATCGGGGGCGTTTTGCTCTGGTGGCGGTGCGCGGTGAGGATTCCGCCGGTAACGACACCCTGTTATGGCGCAGCGGTCAGAGCTGGGATGAGATGATGCCGGTGGTGCGTGATTGCGGCTGGTGGTTGGGTAACCGTCCGGCGGTGGCAGGCGATGTGCGTCTTAGCTTTGTAACTCCGGCGCGTCTTGTTCACCAGGGACGGCCGCTGTTTCGTAGCACTGTCCATGCTGTAGTGCCGTTTATACTGCGCCGGGTAACCTCAATGCTCTACACCCACTGCTATGTGGACCTCAGCGCTGCGGCTGTATCTGCCCGTGCCGCTGTTGCCCGGTTGCGACAGGGTGACAACTCCTTGCATTGGCATGACTGGCGCCAGTTGCATGGCGATGAGACCCAGCCGTTGGGCGGTCTGGTTGGTTCTGTTGTTATCTGCGGCGCTGCATTGGAAGAGTTGTTGCCGTGGTTGCACCTGGGCAGTTTGATGAATATCGGCAAAAATGCCGCCTGGGGCGCCGGATGTTACCGTATTGATTAGGTGGATGGGTAATCCTTTGCTTGACCGGCGCCGGACAATAACGTAGATATAAGCGTAGGATTGTGTCAGACTTTCCATGAATCGACTGCAAAACTGGCATATTTTCGCTCATTTTCGACCAATAGCTACGGCTATTCGCCTGCAACCGAGCGAAATTCTGTGGTTGACCAGTTGGGTTTTCGCTTCAATCCGTTAAGTTCTGCACGCTCCTGGTGTTGAGTTGTGTTCATGAATCACGCCTGTAGCCCGTTTTACGGCACTGCCGGTGTGGAAAAAGTTGCCGCCGCGGTGTGGCTGATGATTTACTGATGAGGAGGTCCGGTCTATGGGGGATTTGGTTTTCGTACTGCTGGTTGTAGGTGGGCTGGGGACGTTTTTTTATGTAAAAATGCGTCAATATACGGCTGAACAGGCGCAGCAACAAAGGAGCGTTGCAGCTGATGAGGTAGCTGAAACAGCGGTGGAAGAGCCGGTTGCGGAAGCGTCGGTTGCGGAGGCGGATAAAACCGCTGTAGAAGTGGAAGCTACGGCGGCAGAAACGGCCGCGCAAGCCGCTGATGCCGACGATTTGGCGCTGCGGGTGCTTAGCGTTGTCCGTGCGGAGCCGGGTGTGCTGCAGGTGGCATTGTACAAGCGTTTTCCCGACGAAAACCGTAAGGTCATCCAGACAACTCTGCTGCAACTGGATAAAAATGGTTCGGTGCGGCGGGAAAAGTCGGGCAACTCCTACAAGGTTTTTGCCGTGTAAAACTGTCCCGTATTTGCCGGGCGGCAGTT
>JAMOOS010000334.1 GCA_027065245.1 Desulfuromonadaceae bacterium
TGTCATCGCTGCAGATTGTCGTCGCGTACACTCTGGCGGCGGTGGTGCGCGGTATGCTGGTGGGTACGGCGGTGGGCATCATCTCCACTTTTTTTGCCCCGCTGCCGTGGGTAAATCCGCTGGCGGCACTGGCCATGGCGCTGCTTACCAGTGTGCTGTTTGCCCTGCTGGGGCTGATAGCCGGTATCTATTCCGACAGTTTTGACGGCCTGGCCATGTACATCAATTTTCTGGTGTTGCCGCTGATATTTCTCGGCGGGGTGTTCTATCCCATCTCCATTCTGCCGCCGTTCTGGCGCCAGGTGTCGCAATTGAACCCGCTATTTTATATTCTCGACGGGTTTCGCCATGCCATCCTCGGTATTGGCGAGGTGAGCATGAGCTGTTCCTTTGGCTTTACTGCCGCACTGGCAGCGCTGCTGTTTGCCGCCGCCTGGTGGGTTATCGCCCACAGCCCCCGTTTTCGGGCATAAAAAAGGCCCGCCAAAACCACATGCGGCGAACCATATAAAATCAATCAAATCAATAATATCGCAACAGACTGGGCAACTATTCCAACATGCTTTGGATGAGTACCTGACCACCGTAGGCGGCGTTTTTGCGTACCAGTTTATCGGCGCGATCGCCGTCGCGCTGTTCAAAGGCCTCGATGATTTTTTTATGCTCCTGCACCGAGATCTCCATCCGCCCCGGCAGCGACAGTGAGGCGATGCGCAAACGATCGAATTTTTGCAGCAGCTGCTGAATCAGTTCCAGCAATTTCTGATTGCCGGAGGCGCGGATGAACAGCTCGTGAAATTCGTTGTGGACACGGAAAAAGGTTTTTACATCACCGCTGGCGGCCAGTTTAGCCAGGCGGTTATTGATGGTTTTGAGGCGTTCGATATCCTTCTCGCTCAAGGCTTGCGAGGCCAGTCGGGCGGCGTAGCCTTCGAGAATACTTTTGATGGAGTAAAACTCCTCCACGTCGCGTTCGGTAAGGGCGGTAACCACCGCGCCTTTGCGCGGTACCACGGTAAGGTAACCTTCCGATTCCAATTGGCGGAACGCTTCGCGGATGGGGGTACGGCTGATGCCGTAGCGCTCGGCCAGCTCTGGTTCCGAAACCCGTTCGCCAGCTTTCAGCGTGCCGTTAAGGATGGAATCGCGAATATTTTCGAGAATTTTTTCCCGCAGGGTTTGATGGCGTTCTATGGTCTTTTTCATCTCTTCCTCAAGTAGACAACACAAGACTTGCATGGCGGGCAGAATCGGCGTGTAAATGCGCAGACGCGTCCACCATCAACGCTGCCATTATATATGTATACTGTATACATAACAATATGAAGTTTACAATTTTTTCAAAATCTCTGCCGTAGGCGGCTGAATGTAGTATAATCATGTGCTGCAACAGATATTTACACCATATTCGCAAGGGGAGCGATGACGATGAAACTGAACGTAACCGTAGTGTGCGAAAACAGTATTGGCCGCGCCATTCCAGCCATTGGCGAGCACGGTTTCGCCTGCTGGCTGGAACTCGACGGTCACCACTACCTGATGGATAGCGGCCAGGGGCTGGGAATTATCAATAACGCCCAGGTGCTGAAATTACCGCTGGAAAAACTGGAAGCGATAATTATCAGCCACGGCCACTATGACCATGCCGGCGGGCTGGACAAGGTGCTGCGCTTTACCGGCGCCATCGACGTCTACGCCCACCCGGAAATCTTTGCCGCCCGCTACGCCAAAAGCGCCGACGCTCTGCGCTTTGTCGGCATTCCCGTCCGGCGCGAGGTGCTGGAAACACTCGGTGCCAACTTTATCGCCACGCCGCAGTTTCGCCGCATCGCCCCCAATCTGTGGGTGACGGGAGCGGTTGAACGCAGCAACGATTTTGAACATGGCGACGCCAACCTGGTGCGGCGCCGTGACGACGGCACTTTTGAAGCCGATCCTTTCAACGACGATATGGCGGTGATTGTCGATACCCCCAAGGGGTTGTGCGTAATCCTCGGTTGCGCCCATGCCGGTATTATCAACACTCTGGATCACATTTGCGCCCGGCTGCAGCGCGATGATATCTACGCCGTTATCGGCGGTACCCATCTGGGCCCGGTCAGTGCCCGGCAGTTTGATGCCACCATGAAGGAACTGGAACGGTTCAATATAGAAAAAATCGGCGTTTCTCACTGCACCGGCCAGATGCGCGCCGCGCTGGTGCGCGAAAAATTCCCCCAGAGCTTCTTTTTCGCCTCGGTGGGCGCCAAACTGGAAATAAGCTGATAATCATGGAGGATAGCCATGCTGAGAACAGCCTTGTTGTTAACACTGCTGCCGCTGCTGACCGCCTGTGGCGGCAGCCAGGCCGGTAACGTTTACAGCCGTTCCCAGGCGCAGCGGCAACTGCTGGTTTCTTACGCCACAGTCATCAGCGCTGAACCGGTAACCATTGAAGGGCGCAAGGGGGTTTTGGGCGGTGTCGCCGGTGGCGTAGTGGGCGGCATTGCCGGCAGCACTGTCGGTGGCGGCCATGGGCGCGATCTGGCCACTGCCGTCGGTGCCATCGGCGGCGCTGTGGCCGGATCTGCCATCGAAGAGCGCGCCACGCGCCAGAACGCCATGGAGATCACCGTACAGCTCGATAACGGCAAAACCATTGCCGTGGTGCAAAAAGACAGCAACAATTACCGCCCCGGTGAGCGGGTACGAGTGATCAACGGGCCCGACGGCGTTACCCGTATCCGCCGTTAGTTGACGACAGCGATAAATTACTATTTCAGTATATTATGATTTGACTTTGGCGCTTTTGTCCTATATAGAATGGGTGTTCGGAAACGTTAATGCCAGCCAAAGGAAAAGGCAATGAAAACTATAGACTGGGCCTATATCCGCAAGGGTTGAGCCTCGTGCAAGAAAGCTCAAAAGTTTTTTGAGCAATATCAGGTGACAATAACCACCACCGTGGATGCCCGCAAACATGCCATAGAGGCGGACGAAGCGTGGCAGATTATCAGCAATGCTGCCAGAGTCGAAGGGGTCAAATGCAAGAAGGTCATCGACCTTGTCCCCACCGACGACAATCGCGCCGAGATTCTCAAAGTGGCCATGGGGCCGTCGGGCAAGTTGCGGGCGCCTACTATTGTCATCGGCTCTATATGCGTCGTTGGTTTCAACGAGCCCATATACACCAGATTGTTTGCCGAAAACGGCTGATTTACATCCCAATCATGAAAGGAAGTTCCAACAATGCTAACCATTACTGATGCCGCCAGAGACGAAATCAAAACCATTCTGGAACAGCACCCCGGCAAACTGCTGCGGGTGACCATGGCCGGCTTTGGCTGAGGCGGTCCCTCTCTGGGATTGACTCTGGACGAGTCAAACGAAGATGATAAAACTCTGGTTGCCAACGAAATTGACGTACTGGTCGACCCGCAGGTGGAACGCTTTATCGACGATCAGGTGATCCATTTTGTGCAGGACGGCTTCACCATCTCCTCTAAAAACGGCGGCGGCTGCGGTTCAAGCTGTGGCGGCTGCAGCTAGGAGCCTGTCGGGCTTTGCGGATCGAAGCGAAAAATCGACTGGTCGAGGACAGATTTTCGTTCGTTTGAAGGCTAATAGCCGTAGCTATTGGTCGAAAAGGAGCGGAAATATGTACCGGCCAAGCGGTTTTGCAGCCGATGCATGGAAAGTCTGACAGTCTCCTGGGAATCGTAAAATCCAAATATGTTTTTAATGCGGCGTCGGCAGGTTTGCGGCGCCGTTTTTATTTTTGCACGTAGCGAGTACTCTTATGCAACTCACCTGTCGCAGTACCTCCGCGTTTACCGGCGCTAACAATCTGGCGATTATGCTCTGTTTTAACTCGTCTGAATAATTAGTCTGTTTGCCCCGCATATTAGCACATATTACTCAAATATGGGCGACAACCAGCCTGACACAGGGCAAGGATGAATCATCCTCTTTTTTACGTAGACGTATTTGAGGTTGCACGAAAGGTTACACGCAAACAAAAAGGGGTTATGCCAATGACATAACCCCTTGATTTTATGTGGTGCCCAGACGTGGAATCGAACCACGGACACGAGGATTTTCAGTCCTCTGCTCTACCGACTGAGCTATCTGGGCAATGCGCTGGCAGTTATAACGCGGTGGCGGGGGTGTGTCAAGGATGAAATAAGCCTTTTCGTCGTTTTTGCTTGCCAATGGCGATGCGCTTCTTTACAGTGTGTGGCGTTACACATCTGACAGGAGATTGGATATGCACGCTGTTTTTACCAGCTTTTTTAACTTTTGCTTTTGGTGCGACTTTTTTAGCTCGTCTGCCCGAGGTGGAGGTTTGCTGGTTTAACTACAACAACCTGGCAATTACCAGACCACGGGCAGACATCAGGTTCTACCGTGGTCTTTTTGTTTTGTGCATCGGCACAGTGAAAAACACAGGCTGCGGAAAATCCGGAGCCTTTTGTTTTTGGTGTTCAGGAGTCTGATTTTTAACCATGCACAAACAGGAGCGGAAACAATGATTATCGTAATGCAGCAGAATATCGACAAACAGTTGACTAAAGCGGTGGAGGCGCGGATCAAGGAATTGGGTTATGTCCCCCACATCATCAGCGGTGAAAAGCGCGATGTGGTCGGCGCGGTGGGCGACGAGCGCGGCAAGATGGTGTTGCAATCCATCGAATCGATGCCGGGGGTGGAAAAGGTGGTGCCGATTCTCAAACCGTACAAACTGGCCAGTCTGGAGGTCAGTCCGCAGCCGAGCCGGGTGGAGCTGGCACCGGGAGTAGTTATTGGCGGCGAGGAGATTATTGTCATGGCCGGGCCCTGCGCGGTGGAGAGCGAGGAGCAGATTATCCAGACCGCTCATGCCGTTAAACGCGCTGGCGCCAGGGTATTGCGGGGCGGTGCGTTTAAGCCGCGCACCAGTCCCTACTCTTTTCAGGGGATGGAGGAGGACGGTTTGAAGTTGCTGGCCGCTGCCCGCGCCGAGACCGGCCTGCCCATTATCACTGAGGTGGTCAACCCGCGCGATGTGGAGCTGGTGGCGCGTTACGCAGATATTATGCAGGTTGGTGCGCGTAATATGCAGAATTTTGCCCTGCTCAAAATGTTGGGGCAACTGGACAAGCCGATCCTGCTCAAGCGCGGCATGTCGGCTACAATTCAGGAGTTTCTGATGAGCGCTGAATATATCCTGGCTGAGGGGAACCGGCGCGTGGTGCTGTGCGAACGGGGCATCCGCACCTTCGAAACCGCCACCCGCAACACTCTGGACATCTCGGCAGTGCCGGTACTCAAGGAGCAGACCCACCTGCCGGTGGTGATCGATCCCTCCCACGCCACCGGCCATGTGAGCCTGGTGCCGTCCATGAGTTACGCCGCTGTCGCGGCAGGTTGTGACGGCCTGATTGTCGAAGTTCATCCCCATCCGGAAAAAGCTGCCAGCGACGGTCCCCAGTCGTTGCGCCCGGCAGCGTTTGCCGATATGATGATACGCCTGAAAGCTTTTGTTGCCGCCGCACAACGTACTTTGCCGACGGTAGACTAATTCACCTGCGCTGGCGCCATATTACGGATGCAGCGCCAGCGCACCGAACAAGCGGAGAAACAATGTTTTTTGTCCCTCTCAACCAGTTGGAAAGTGTCGAGCTACTGGTACACGCCCTGCGCATTGCCGCCGGGGAGGCGGACTGCAGCCAGTGCCCGGCGCGGCGGGTGTGCATGAAACAGTGCATCACCATCGCCGATTCTATCCAGACCATGATCGAAACCGGCACCCTGCCGGCCGTGGACAATGAGCCGCAAGCGCCGCAGAAG
>JAMOOS010000335.1 GCA_027065245.1 Desulfuromonadaceae bacterium
ATTGCGCCGATGTCTGCCATGCGGCCGGATTGAAAACGGTGGCGGTAACCAACGGCTGGATGGAGGCGGAGGCGGCACGGCAGTTGTTTGCTGTTATGGATGCCGCCAATGTCGATCTCAAGGCGTTTTCCGACGACTTCTACCGTCGGCTGTGTGGCGGCAGTCTGCAGCCGGTGCTGGATAATCTGGTGGCTGTGCGGCGCAGTGGGCGTACCTGGCTGGAGTGTACCACTTTGCTTATTCCGGGATACAACGATTCCTCTGCTGAGCTGGAGGCGATGACGCGCTGGATTGTCGCTAATCTGGGCAGCGATGTGCCGTGGCATTTCAGTGCCTATCATCCGGTTCCGGCCTGGAGCGAAGCACCGGCTACACCGCTGGAGTCTCTGCTGCGGGCGCAACGGATTGGGCAAAAGAACGGGATGCAGCATATTTACCTCGGTAATGTGCGTATCTGAAGCGGGCAGTTTTTAGTGTTTGACGCCCATTTACACTGTTTGATATGATAAAAAGATATGTTCTGGTGTCCCGCAGGAGGTTTGCTGCGGGATTATTCATGTGTGATACGGCGTTTAACGCCGCAGTTTGAGGATTAAATAACCGTGACCAACAAGATTGTAATCGACGAGCTGCTGTGCAAGGGGTGCGCGCTGTGCACCGAGGCCTGCCCGCAGAATTTGATAATCATGAGCAGCGAGATCAACCGCCAGGGGTTTTTGCCGGCGCAGATCAGCGCTGAAAATCTGGAAAAATGTAGCGGCTGCACCATGTGCGCCCTGGTGTGCCCCGATGTGGCCATCACGGTGTTCAAGGGGTGTGCGTAAGCGCTGTTTATGGAGGATGGTTTGACCAAACGATTGTTTGTTAAAGGTAACGAGGCGGTAGCCATGGGGGCGCTGGAAGCCGGGTGCCGCTATTATTTTGGCTATCCCATTACGCCGCAGAGCGATGTTCCCGAGTACATTGCGCGTCATCTGCCCGCTTTGGGTGGCCAGTTTATTCAGGCGGAAAGTGAAATCGCTTCGATTAACATGCTGCTGGGTGCCGCCGCCTGCGGCGCCCGCGCCATGACATCGTCGTCCAGTCCCGGTATCTCCCTCAAACAGGAGGGGATTTCCTATATGGCTGGCAGTGAATGTCCCGGGTTGATTGTCAACGTATGCCGCAGCGGCCCCGGCCTCGGTGGTATCGACGCTTCGCAGGCCGATTATTTTCAGGCGGTCAAGGGCGGTGGCCACGGCGGTTATCATATTATTGTGCTGGCGCCCGATTCGGTACAGGAGATGTACGATCTGGCCATGCTGGCCTTCGATCTTTCCGACCGCTACCGTATCCCGGCCATGTTGCTGGCCGACGCGGTTATCGGCCAGATGAAAGAGGGGCTGGTGGCGCATAAATATGTGCCGCCTGCTGATCTGGCGGAAAAAACCTGGGCGTTGACGGAAAAATGCAACAGCGGCAAGCGCAAAGTGGTTAAGTCGCTGCGTCTTGGTGATGGTGAGATGGAAGCTCACAACAACAATCTCCATGCCCGCTACGCCGAGATGGCGCAGCGCGAGGTGCGCTACGAGGGCTTGCACCTGGACGACGCCGAGCTGGTGCTTACCGCCTTTGGCAGTTGTGCGCGTATCGCCAAAACCGCCCTGCGCTTAGCGCGTGAGCAGGGGATGAAGGTGGGGATGCTGCGCCCAGTTACGCTGTTTCCGTTCCCCGCCGCGCCGCTGCGCGAACACTGTGCCACGGCGCGCAAGGTGCTGTGCTTTGAATTAAACAACGGCCAGATGGTGGATGATGTGCGCCTGGCGCTGCCCGATAAAGAGGTGGCGTTTTACGGTCGCGCGCCGGGAGCGGGATCGCTGCCGACGCCGGAGGAGTTTCTGGCGCAGATTCGCACCCACTACGAGGCGTAAATAACTATGAATACACAAATGAAACAGGTATTTTCCCGACCCGATTCGCTTAAGGACGTTCAGACCCATTTCTGCCCCGGTTGTCAGCACGGTACCATTCACCGCCTGGTGGCCGAGGCCATGGATCATTTTGCCATCAAGGACAAGACCATCGGCATCGCTTCGGTAGGGTGCAGCGTGTTCCTGTATGATTATTTTGATATTGATGTTATCGAGGCGCCCCACGGTCGCGCACCGGCGGTAGCCACCGGCGCCAAGCGGGTGCATCCGGAGCGGGTGGTGTTCGCCTACCAGGGCGACGGCGATTTGGCCGCCATCGGCACCAGTGAGATTATCCATGCCGCCAATCGTGGTGAGCAGCTCACCATCATTTTTGTCAACAACACCACCTACGGCATGACCGGTGGCCAGATGGCGCCCACCACTCTGCCGGGGCAGGTAACGTCAACTTCACCGACGGGGCGCGACGTGGCCAGCCAGGGTTATCCCATGAAGATGGCGGAACTTATCGGCTCGCTTGACGGCTGTTCTTATTCGGCGCGGGTGGCGGTGGACTCACCCAAGCACGTTATTCAGGCGGCTAAAGCCATGCGCAAGGCGTTTGAAGTGCAGATCAACGGCGCCGGGTTCGCTTTTCTCGAGGTGTTGTCCACCTGCCCGACCAACTGGGGAATGAGCCCGCTGGCGGCCAACAAGCGGGTGGGGGAGGAGATGATCCCCTATTTTCCGCTAGGAACCTACAAGGATAACAGCGCCGTCTGAATGGCGCCGTTTTACAACAAAGGCAACGGTATATGAATCACGATGTGTTTATGGCCGGGTTTGGCGGTCAGGGGGTGTTGCTCATGGGCAACCTGCTGGCTTACGCTACCCTTATCGAAGGCAACAACGCTTCTTATTTTCCCGCCTACGGGGTGGAAAAACGGGGTGGCGCCGCCACCTGCACCGTGGTGATGGCGGATGGCGCTGTCGGTTCGCCGGTGGTGGGGGAGCCGGAGGCGGCACTGCTGCTCAATCCACTTTCCATGGAAAAATACTACACCAAAGTGCGCAGCGGCGGCTTTGTGCTGATCAACTCCTCGCTGGTGGAGGACGACGGCTCCAGCCGTGCCGATGTGGACAAGCTGCTGATTCCCGCCAACGCGATGGCGCTCGAAATAGGTAATGCCCGTCTGGTGAACATGATTGCCCTGGGCGCCTATGTGCAATACAGCAAAGTGGTCTCTTTTACCGCGTTGCAGCAGGCGCTTAAAGAGGTGCTGCCGGAGCGCAACCACCGTTTTCTGCCCATGAACCATCAGGCGCTGGAGGCGGGAGCGGCTTTCTGCCGCGAGCAGCTCGGTTAGCCTTTGGTATCTTGGTTGAGATGTTGGCACGGGCCGGAATAGTATAACGTTCCGGCCTTTTTGTCGGCGCGACGAGTGATGGGGCTGTTATGAGTGAACCGGTGGTGGAGTTTATCGAAATTATGGGTGGCAAACTGGCGCCGCATATCTGTGCCCAGGCGCAGCGCTTTTTTGCCCAGCGCCAGCGGGTGCTGATAGTGGTGGCTGATGAACGCCAGGCGCGCGGCCTGGATGACTTTATGTGGAGATGGGATAAATTGGCGTTTTTGCCCCACTGTATAGACGACGCCAGTCCCGCCAGTGCTGCCGAAGCTGTGGTTATCACTACCAAAGAGCGTAACGGCAACGCTGCCACGGTACTGATTGCGGCGGCGCCGTGCGAGCTGGAATTTATGCGTGGTTTCAGTCATGTGGTGGAGTTTGTCCCCAAGTGGGATGAGCAGTTGACTGCGGCGGCGCGGCAGCGTTTCAGCGCCTGGCGGGAGGCCGGTTGTGCACCAACAGTACCTGGATAGTGTCAATAACGGCGGCGCTGCAAGCATTATCCGTCTCGATGATGTGGCGCAACTGGAGCAGCCTGCCGCCATCGGCGCCGCTGGACGGGCGGCACTGGCGTTGTGGCAGGCGCGACGCGGCGAGGTGCTTACCGTGGCCGACGCCGCTGGCAACTGGTATCGCGCCCGTATCGATTCCATTGGTGACAGTGGTGCGGTGGCTATTCCGTTTGCCCCCCTGAGCGCGCCGGAATCGCCCCTGCGTCTGGGGGTGTTCCAGGCACTGCCGCACAAGGAGCGCTTTGAGCTGGTGTTGCAAAAACTCACCGAAATCGGCGTTACCGACATCATCCCCTTTACCTGCACCCATTCCACCACCGTGGAACAGCGCGACAGCGGGCAGAAAAAATCGCACCGCTGGCCCGATGTGCTGTTACGCGCCGCCAAACAGTGCCGCCGTGGCGTTATTCCGCGGCTGTATCCGGCCATCACCTTTGAACAGGTGGTGGAGAGCCTTGCGTGCTGGGAGGTCAAGGTACTGCTGGCGGAGAAGGATACCTACTGGACGCTGGCGCAGGGGCTGGGTAACTGTGCCGTGGCCAGTGCCGCCATCGTGGTGGGGCCGGAGGGGGGCTTTGCCGCCGACGAGATAACTGCAGCGCAGAACTGCGGCGCGGTGCCGGTAACGCTGGGCGAGCGGATATTGCGCACCGAGACCGCCGCCATTGTCGCTGCCGCCTTGACTCAGCATCTGGTGGGGGACTATGCCTGAAGAATCCAGCCGCGCCCGGCTTACGGTGGTGCTGGTGGAGCCGCAAGGGCCGCTCAACATCGGCTCGGTGTGTCGCGCCATGGGCAATTTTGGTTTTGACGATTTGCGCCTGGTCAATCCGCGCACCGATCATCTGTGCTACGAGGCGCGCCTGATGGCGGTAAAGGGGAGTGCCATCCTCGAAAATGCCCGGCTGTTTTCATCGCTGGAGCAGGCTCTGACCGGTTGCCATTACGCCTTTGGCACCACGCGCCGCTTTGGTCGCTATCGCAACCGCAGCGATTTTCTCTACCCGGCGGCGGCGGCAAAGATAATTGCCGCAGCTCCGGCGCAGGTAACCACGGCGCTGGTGTTTGGCCGCGAGGATTGCGGTCTGCTCAACGAGGAACTTGATCTGTGCCAGCGCTTTGTTACCATTCCCACCTGCGACGCCATGCCGTCCATGAATCTGGCCCAGTCGGTGGCGGTGTGTCTGTACGAGGTGGTAAATCAGGGACTCGAGGCCGGGAACATGCTGCTGCAGCCCGATCTGGCCGAGGCGGAGCAGGTGGAGGCGATGTTCGCGCAGATGCGCGCGGTACTGAGCCGCATCGAATATCTCGATCCGCAAAATCCCGACCATATCCTCCGCTCCTTCCGCCGTCTGTTCGGCAAAAGCGGCCTGACGGCGCGCGAGGTGCGTATTTTGCGCGGCTTGTGGAGCCGCATAAACTGGGTGCAGGCGGAACTGGAAAAATACAGCGATAACGAGGAGAACAATGCAACATCTGTTTGACAGCGTGCAACTGGATAATGGTCTTAAAATAGAGTTTGTCGACGAGACGGTACGTTATTACGGCGATTACCACCGGGTTAAAATTGAAGTGTTCATCATTTTGAGCGATGGTCGGCGCGAGCGTTTCCAGAGCCTGGAGCGGATGGCGGTGAGCGGTGCCGAGCTGGATGCGGTAAAGAGCCAGGTGCTCCAGGCGTTTCGCAGCCGCACCATGAAATATATGGCCGCACCCGCCTTTGAGGAGAAGTTTATCCAGAACCTCCGTCAGCGCCGCCGGGCGGCACTGGTGGCGCGGTGATTATCGAGCTGGCCGTTACCGCCATGGCCAACGGCGGCAGCGGTATCGGCCATCACAACGGCAAGGCGGTGTTTGTCGCCGGTGCGGTGGCTGGCGATGTGGTGCGTTGTCGTATCGAACAGAATAAAAAACGTTACGCCAGGGCGCGGTTGCTGGAAGTGCTTGAAGCGTCGCCACAGCGCTGTCGCCCCTTGTGCGCGGCCTTTGGCGAG
>JAMOOS010000336.1 GCA_027065245.1 Desulfuromonadaceae bacterium
TATCTTCTGGCCGCACGGCGACAGGCACTGCAAATGGTGTATGGAGCCGTGTACTTCAACTATGGTGTCTTCCGGAAAGCCCGCCTTCTGAAACTGACCGTCAACGTTGGAAGTTACCACGAAGTAGTTGCCGCCTAGGCGATCGCCCCAGCGTTTGATGATGGCGAAACCGGCGTGGGGTTCGGTTTCGCGGTACAGATTGGTGCGATGGCCATAGAACCCCCAGCCGAAGGCGGGGTCGCGCTGAAAATGAATCGGGTTGGCGGCGTCGTAAAAATTGATTCCTAAATCCTCATACATTGGATAGGCATTCCAGAAGCCACTGTCGCCGCGAAAGTCGGGCAGACCGGAATCGACACCCATACCGGCGCCGGTGCAGATCACCAGTGCCTCAGCGTTACTTATCTCATTTGCCGCTTGCTGGATAGTAGTATCTTCCATGGTAATGTCTCCCGGTGGTGTGTTATGTTTCATGGTGTAACATATCCAGATATTCCTGATGTGGTCAAGGTTTATGCGCAGCTATTACGTGTGTTGACATAAAACACTTGACACAGGCATCAATATTATGACTTAAATAGTATAAATTTCGTGCCTGTGACCTTGTCATGGGTTGTGCAACTAAAATGGGGAGATAATTACAATGATGAAAAAAACGATCTATGCCGCAGTAGTGCTGATGTTTGTGCTGACCGGGTGTGCCGGAACCAAGCTGGTTTCGCAGTGGAGTCAGCCCGGCTACAACGGTCCGGCGTTTAAAAATCTGCTTATAATCGGTATATTTAAGGACGATTTGCGTCGCCATATGTACGAGGACGCCTTTGTCGAGCAGTTGCGCGGCTACGGTGTGAAGGCGGTGGCCAGTTATACGGTGGTACCAAAGTTGAGCGGTAAAAAAGAGCAGGACAAAAAGCGCATCAAGGCTGCAGTGGCCAAGCTGAATTCCGACGCTGTTATTGTGGCTACCCTGGTCGGTATTGACAAGGATCAGCGTTATGTGCCGTCCGCTCCGGTATATGTGTCGCGCTATGGCGGGCCCTACGGCATGTACGGTTACTATGGTCACTCCTACAGTGTGATTCAGCAGCCGGGGTACTTTGTCGACAATACTACGGTAAAACTGCGCGCTACCCTGTTTGCGGTAAAGGACGAAAAAATGCTGTGGACTGGGGATACCAACAGCTTCAATCCCGATACTGCCCAGCAGATTGCTGATGCCAATGTGAAACTGGTCAGCGCGGCGCTCAAGCGTGACGGTATGCTGTAATGAATTGAATCGCGGTTTAGAAAAAAGGATTTTTGTATGCGAAATATAGTTCGTTATGTATGTGTGGCGCTGGTGTTGTTGCTGCTCTGTTCAGCGTCGCTGCTGGCTGCCGACAGCAAGCAGGTCATTGGTGAAACGGCACGTATCCGGGTGGAAGAGGCCGGGCTGTATTTTGTCGCCCGGATTGATACTGGTGCGCGGGTTACCTCGTTGCACGCTGTTGATATAGTTATAAAAGACGCCTCCAAAAAGGAGCGCGACAACATCGGTAAGCAGATCAGCTTTGTTACCCGCAACAATCGTGGCGAACGGAAGATCATGCATGCCAGAATTGCCGGTGTGGCACTGGTGGCCAACGCCCAGGGGCGTGAATACCGCTATGAGGTGGAACTGACCCTCAACTGGAAAGGCAAAGAGAAGAGGGTTAGAGTCAACTTGCGTGATCGTTCCCGTATGACATATAAGCTGCTCATCGGGCGTAACTGGCTGGCACACGATTATCTGGTAGATGTCGATAAAAAGGAGGAGTAATGGCGTCCTTGGTGAGATTATCCGTGTTTGTGCTGCTGGCCGGGTTTCTGCTCGGCGGTTGTGTCGGCGGCAGTGGTGAAAAGGTGGTAACGGTGGATGGTAATAATGGAGCTGGCGTTATCACCATCGGCGAGGTGGAATCGGTGCGTCTGGCGCAGAACAATATTGACCTGACAGCGCGTGTTGATACCGGCGCCCAGACGTCGTCGCTGGATGCGCGTAATATTGTCAATATTGAGCGGGATGGTAAAAAATGGGTGCGTTTCGAGGTTGTGGCTGCCGGTAAGAAGACGGTGATGGAGAAACCTCTGGCGCGTACACTGCTGATCAAACAGCATGGTCGCGAGGCACTGAAACGGCCGGTGGTAAAATTGGATATCTTTTTGGCTGGCAAGCGGATGCAGCGGGAGTTTTCCCTTGCGGATCGCAGTAATTTCAAATATCCGGTGCTGGTTGGTCGCAATGTGCTGCAGGGATCGTTTATTGTCGATGTAAGCCGGAAAAATGCTGGTTCTGCCATGAGTGAGGCCAGTAAATAGATGAGTACCAAACAACTGCAACTGAAGGTTATCGTTCTGGTACTGCTGGTGCTTGGTATCGGCAGTGTATGGTACAAAAATCAGGTGCTCGGGTTTTCCCTGACACCGGAAAAGCAGGAAACGGTGTGGACTGTCGAAAGCAAAATCACCTTCGATGGCGATAACGCTCCTGCTGAGGTGGTGCTGAGCATGCCGGAGAACCGCAAGGATATGGTGGTAATGGATGTGCGTAACATCGCTCCCGGTTATCGCTTCAATTTTGTCAATCGCGATGGCGAACGTTACGGAGTCTGGAAGAGCAATGGTCCGGTACAGGGGCGTCAGGAGCTGTTTTTGCGCGGTACTGTTTACCGTCGTAATGGCAATAGCGGCAATAACGTTTCACCTGTCCCGCAAGAGATTGTCGTCGATAATGAGTCGTTGCGAAAAGCCGCTGTAGATTTTGTCGCCAGTCTTGATCGTAGCGGCAGTATCAGGCAGAGGGCAGTCCATCTGTTGCAGGCACTTACCAATCCGGTCAATCAGGATGCTGTTTATCTGCTTAAGGAAGCAAAGGTATTTGGCGGCAAAATAAAACTGGCGCGTTATCTGATGCGCAAGGCTGGCTTGCAGGCCAGCAGTGTCAGAGGGCTGTTCCTGGGCGAGCGCAGCCGTAAGCAGAAACTTAAGGGCTACATTGAAGTTGCCGATGGCGACAAAGTATTGTTGCTTAATCCTCGCAGTGCCGAGGTTGAGGATGCGGACAAATTTCTCGTCTGGCAGTACAACGATAAGCCAGTGCTGGAAGTGATTGGCGGCAGCAACAGTTCGGTAACATTTTCTACCTTGTCCAGCAAGATTCTCGCCAGCCGTGCCGCAGTGGCGGCGGGCAAGCATTCCGGCAACTTTCTGGTGGATTTTTCCATCTATTCGTTGCCGGTATCGGAACAGAATGCCTTCAAGCTGCTGTTGCTGATTCCCATCGGTGCACTGGTTATTGTTATTCTGCGCAACCTGGTGGGTATCTCCACCTCCGGAACATTCATGCCGATTCTGATTGCGCTGGTATTTCTGCATACCACGCTGCTCATCGGCCTGGCGCTGTTTCTGGTGGTGGTCAGTGTCGGATTGATTTTACGTTCCTATTTGAGCCATTTGAATTTATTACTGGTGCCGCGCATTTCGGCGGTGCTGGTGTTTGTAATCTTCATCTATGTGGCCATAGCGGTTATCAGTCATAAAATCGGCCTGTCAGCCGGATTGCAGATCACCTTCTTCCCCATGATTATCATCTCGTGGACCATCGAGCGCATGTCGGTGTTGTGGGAGGAAGAGGGGCCGAAGGATGTGCTTGTTCAGGGCGGTGGCAGCCTGTTGTCGGCATCATTGATTTATTTGGTGATGCAGAACCGCTATGTGGGGCATATCGCTTACTCGTTTCCGGAGATTCTGCTGGTGTTGCTGGCCATCATTATCATCATTGGCAGCTATTCCGGTTATCGACTTACCGAATTGTACCGCTTTGAACCCATGATAAAGGACAAATAGGATGTTTACTACCCCGTCCAAGTTGCGCAAAGCAGGTATCGTCGGTATGAACTGGCGCAATGTGCGGATGATTGCCCAATACAATCCGCGCCGGCTGTATCCCCAGGTTGATGACAAGCTGAAGACCAAACTGCTGCTGGCCAAGGCCAATCTGTCGGCACCTGAATTGCTTGGAGTGGTTAAAACTCAGGGGAATGTGCGTGAGTTGGAGGAGTTTCTCGCTGATTGCGGTCCCTTTGTGATCAAACCGGCCAATGGTAGCGGCGGTAAGGGTATTCTGGTTATTGCCGGTCGCGATGGTGGCAAGTTTGTCAAACCCAGCGGCAGTGGCATTGATATTGCCGAGGTGCGCAAACACGCTTCCAGCATCATCAGTGGTCTGTACAGCCTGGGCGGACGTAGCGATGTGGCCATGATTGAGGAGATGGTACAGTTTTCCGACGCCTTTGACGGTTTTTCCTTCCAGGGGGTGCCGGATATCCGCATTATTGTCTACAAGGGCTATCCGGTCATGGCCATGACACGTCTTTCCACCCGCGCCTCCGACGGCAAGGCTAATCTGCATCAGGGCGCTGTGGGGCTGGGTATAGATATTGGTACCGGCCGGGCGCTCAAAGCGGTACAGAACGGGCGGCCTTTGACCCATCATCCCGATACCGGCAAGGAACTGGCTACTTTCGATGTGCCGCAGTGGAATGATTTTGTGTTGCAGGCCAGCATGTGCTACGAGATTACCACCATGGGCTATCTCGGTGTTGATCTGGTGCTGGACAAGGAGAAAGGGCCGCAGATTCTTGAATTGAACGCTCGCCCCGGGCTGGCCATCCAGATCGCCAACGATATGGGATTGCTGCCGCGTTTTGAGGTTGTTGATGCCCAGGACGGTATTGAGCGCACTGCCGCCGAGCGTACCGTCTTTGCCCGCCAGCAGTTTGTCGCCTGATTAATGCTGTTCACTTCGGTGCTGCGGTGCCGGAGTGAACAATCTGCCCAGTTTGCTGTTCAGCCGTGCCACTACGGCCCTGATCTCGGCGTGGCTGTAGCTTTTGCTGTTTACATTCGCGCCCCATACCACACCCGGCCAGCAGAAGTCATCTTCGTATCGCCCCACCACATGTATGTGCAGTTGGTGCACTATATTGCCGATGGCGGCGGTATTGATTTTGTCGGTATTGTATTCGGCATCAATAAAGCGGCCCAGCGTTGTCATTGCCCGGCATAACCGGCTCAGGCTGGTTTCGTCCAGATCAAACAATTCGCAGGCACTGGTACGCGGTACCAGAATAAACCACGGTATCAGGGCGTTGTTGTACAGCAGCAGTTCGCTGTCGTCCAGAGTGCCAAGGTGGATGCAGTCCTGCTGCAGTTGACAGTTCAGGGTAAAAGGTTCCATTTCTCATCTCCATGTCATTGCAAGTGAAGTGCGAGTATTATAGCGCGTGATGGTTATGTTGCGGTTAAATATCGGTTAAATAGTTGTCGTCGCCTAATCCCTTGCCCGCAGCCGGGCGATGGGCTATATTGCCGTTTTTCTGCGCTATATCGTCAACGTTATAATAAGGAGATATTCTTCCATGCTTACCGCTATAAGTCCCATTGATGGTCGTTATGCCGACAAAGTAGCTCCGTTGAGTGAATGTTTTTCCGAGTATGCCCTGATGCGTAACCGCGTGAAGGTGGAGGTGGTGTGGTTGCAACAGTTGTGCGCCCATCCGGCAATCGCTGAATGTCGCAGTTTGAGTGCAGAGGAACAGCGCCAACTCGATGCTGTTGCCGACGGATTCTGTCTGGCTGACGCCGAAAGGATAAAAGAGCTGGAACGGACCACCAACCACGATGTAAAAGCGGTGGAATATTTTATCAAGGAGCGTCTCGGGGCGACATCCATGCAGGATATATGCGAGTTTA
>JAMOOS010000337.1 GCA_027065245.1 Desulfuromonadaceae bacterium
TGTCTATCAACACCATGATTCTGTCGCTGCTGTATCGCTCTCATCCCGACGACGTGCGCATCATCATGGTTGATCCGAAGATGCTGGAGTTGTCGATCTACGAGGGGATTCCCCACCTGCTGCTGCCGGTGGTGACCGATCCGAAAAAAGCCTCCCTGGCGCTGGGCTGGGCGGTGCGCGAAATGGAGCGCCGCTATCAGCTAATGGCCGACAAGGGGGTGCGCAATATCGACGGCTATAATAAAAAGCTGGCCAAAGAGGAGAAGGACAAGCAGCGGCTGGCACGGTTGCAGGCGGCGGAAACAGCGGCAAAGATCGCCGGTGAAAATCCCGCGCCGGAAGAGGAAGCGCCGCTGCCGCAAGCCGAGCCGCAGCAGCAGCTCGATCACGGTCATCTGCCATTTATTGTGGTGATTGTCGATGAACTGGCCGACCTGATGCTGGTGGCCGGACGCGAGATTGAGGAACATATAGCCCGCCTGGCGCAGATGGCGCGTGCCGCCGGTATCCACCTGATTCTGGCCACCCAGCGCCCCAGTGTCGATGTGCTTACCGGGCTGATCAAGGCCAATTTCCCCACGCGGATCTCCTTTAAGGTGTTTTCCCGTATCGATTCGCGCACCATTCTCGACACCATGGGGGCGGAAACCCTGCTTGGTATGGGTGATATGCTGTTTTTGCCGCCGGGCACCAGCAGCCTGCAGCGCATCCACGGCGCATTTGTTTCCGAGGTGGAGGTGCAGCGGGTGGTGGATTTTCTGAAAAAGCAGGGTTCGCCAGAGTACGACACCAGCATTCTTACCGCACCAGCGGCGGCGGAAGGTGGTGACGGCGACGCGCTGGAGTACGATGAACGCTGGGATGAGGCGGTGGCGCTGGTGGCACAGGCGCGTCAGGCCTCCATCTCCATGATACAACGCCGTTTGCGCATAGGTTATAACCGCGCCGCGCGTATCATCGAAAAAATGGAGCAGGAGGGGATAGTCGGCCCGGCTGACGGTAGCAGCAAGGGGCGCGAAGTGCTGATAGCGTCGCCAGACGAATGAATTTTGCCAATAATTTTCTCTATATGCAAACTTCTAACTTTGTTTTATCGTTTTATTGGTGTAGTATGAAGCAAATATGCATTAAGAATCATCCTGAAGGCTGTAACCTGGAACGGAGTTACTATGCTGAAGCTGCGCAACATAATAATGCTGGCAACGCTGCTGGGTGTTGTGTTGATGGGGGGCTGCGATAACGACAGTCACCCCGCCAGTGGAGTTGCGCCGCCCAGGGAGCTGCTGCTCTATTGTGGCACAACCATGGCACGGGCCATGCGGGTTATAGCCGATCAGTTTGAGAACCGGGAGCATTGTGTGGTGAAAATCATCAGCGGTGGTTCCGGTTATTTGTATCGGGGTATAACGATCAACAAGGTTGGCGACCTCTATCTGCCCGGCAGCAAAGACTATATAGATAGGTGTAGGCAGGAACATCTCTTAGGCAAAACGGCGGTGATTGGTAGTAATCGGGCCGTGTTGTTGGTGGCTAAGGGCAACCCTCTCCATATCACCGCTGATTTGCATAATTTTACCAACGGCCTTTACCGTACGCTGCTGGCCGATCCTGAAAGTGGCTCCATTGGCAGAGAATCTCAACGTATTTTGCAACGTTACGGCTTGTATGAGGAAGCTGTGCGCCAAGCCTTGTATCTCAGTGTCGATAGCCATGATCTGGCCGGCGAAATAGCTGCCGGTCATGCCGACCTGTCTATCAACTGGCGCGGCGCTGTTTATGTCTGTGAAGATAGTGCCGCGCTTGATGTGATCCCCCTGTCTCCACAAATTGCCGAGGCTCATCCTCTGGTAATTGCAGTGCTGAAGTGCAGTGCTGATCCGGAATTGGCCGAGCGCCTGCTTGCTTATTCAGCCTCGATTGAAGGGCGCAAAGTGTTGCAACGTTACGGTTTGCGGGATGGTGAGTAATATGGTGAGCAGTTGCCGTGAAAAACGCAGCCGTTTTCTCCCCCTGATTATGTTGGCGCTGGTGGTGTTGTGCGGCTTTGTGCTGCTGGTTGTTCGCCATGACAATGTGCAGCGTTTTGACCGGGAATTGCAGACACGTACCAGCAATGCTATTGCGCGCAAATCAATTGCCAACAACCTGGTGAACAACCTGCATCGGATTACCATTGCCTTCAATCAAGCGATTGTGTCGGTCAACGACAAAGAGCGAGCACAATTATTTGAGATGATTTATCATGTCTCGTCCCGTATGTTGGCGGCGCTGGATGTTTTGGAGCATGGCGGCAGCCTGAAAATTACACTGGTGCGTAACGGGCCGGACAAGCACATATACACCGATTGTGTGGTGTATGCGCCACAGATGCGTGAGCGTTACAATGTGACGGCTTTGTCGTTGCGGCCACAGTTGGCAATATTGCTGGAAAAAATTGCCAAAGCACGGGAGTTGTCTGCGCGCCGCAATGAGCTGATGAACAGCGGTGTATCGCGACAGCAGCTCGCTGAAGCCGGGATTGCCACCCGGCGCAGCGCGGAAAAAATCAATATTTTGTTGGGGCGGATGCTGGAGAATGCCAACAATCTGGTGTATCGCTCCAGCGTTGATCTGCGGGCGATCCAGCAGGAAAACATCCGTCTGCGCAGTGAGAGGGAGCAGAGCTATTTTTACCGGGCTTTTGCCATCATTGCCGGAGTCTTTGTTTTTATTGTCTTTATATACCGCCATTTGATAATGACTCATCGCAAATTGCAGGAGAATGTGTGCAATTTGCAGCGCACCGAGCAGGAGTTGCACGATGCCATAAGCGAAATCAATACGTTAAACCGGGAACTGGAGCATAAAGTTGCTTTGCGTACTGCCGAATTGCGTGCCTCGGAACGGGAATGGAGTGCTGCTTTTGACGCCATAAGCTGGCCCATATTTACCCACGATGACAAAGGGCGCGTATTACGATGCAATGCTGCTTACTGCCGCCTGGCCGGTTGCGATGCCGCCGTGGCTCGTGGACAACATTACTGGAAGCTGTTTCCAAAGATGAACAGTGCTTTGCCCAACTGCCTGGGTGAGCACGCTGGTGATGATGTGCACGAGATGGACATCGTTATAGATGGAATTGTTTACAGCTCGCGCGCATTCGTTATTCAGGATGAAAACGGCGAGTATCTGTATTCCATCCACCTGATGGAAGATGTGTCGGAAAAACGCCGTGCCATGCAGGAACTGCGCGAAAGCGAACAGCGCTTCAGGGCTGTTACTGATGGCATGGACGAGATACTTATTCTATTGGATAAAGATTTCAACATCCAATTGCTTAATGCCGCTGCTGTTAAGGCATATAACGTTGATCCTGAAGATTATCGTGGCAAGCGCTGTCACGAGATATTCTGGCAATGTGATCAGCTGTGCGAAGAATGTCCCACCATGCAAGTGATGCAGACGCGTCAGGCGGCCAAGGCCATGCGGCATTTCTCCGATGGCCGGATTCTGGATCGCACTGTATACCCCATTAAAAACACCCGCGGCGAGATAACCAATTATGCCGTGATTGCCACCGATGTCACCGAGCGGGAGAACCTGATAAGTGATCTGATGCTTTACAAGGAGATTTTGTCTACCAACACTGATCTGATCATTTACTACGACAACAACTATCGTTGTCTGTTTGCTAACGAAGTAATGGCGCGTTACCAGGGGCGCACGGTTGAAGAACTCGAAGGAATGCACGCCCGGGATATTGTTGGAGATCGCTACGCCGCATATGAGCCGCTGGTGGAGGAAATGAAGCGGAGTTTGAAACCGGTCACCATGAAAAAGGAGAAGGTGGATTTTCGCGGTTGCGGATGTCGCGATATTGAGCTTACTTTCACGCCCTATACGGGAGACGATGGTGTCATGCGCGCTTTTGTGGTGCGAATTCGCGATATTACCGAACTGGTGGCTTATGAAAAAAAATGGCGTTTAATGGCCAAAGTTGTAGAGAATGCCAGTGAGGGTATTACCATCACCGATAATGAAGCAACGATAGAGCTGGTCAACCCGGCGTTTGTTTCCATAACCGGCTACAGTGAAGATGAGGTGATAGGTAAAAACCCGCGCGTATTGCAGTCCGGTCGACACGACGAGGAATTTTATCGCAGCATGTGGCAGGCACTGCTGGAAAACCGGCAATGGCAGGGGGAAATCTGGAACAAACGCAAAAACGGTGATATCTACCCGGAATGGCTTAATATCACTGCCATGTGTGATGAGTTCGATTGCGTAACCCATTATGTGGCAACGTTTTCCGATTTGACCACCTACAATTCGATGGCACAAAAGCTTGAGCACCTGAGCCACCATCACCATCTTACCCAACTGCCCAATCGGTTACTGTTGCATGCCCGGCTGGATTTCGCCATTCAGCAGGCGCAGCGGGAACAGCACCATGGCGCGGTGCTGTATGTTGATCTCGATGATTTCAAGAACATCAACGACAGTTTTGGTATCGAAGCCGGTGACAATGTGTTGCAGGAGGTGGCTCAGCGGTTGCGCGGCAGTTGCCGCGAGGTGGATACCGTGGCGCACCTGGGCGCTGACGAATTTGTTGTGGTGCTCAACAAAATTCATGGGGTGCAGGATGCTGTGGCTCAAGCGGTCAAGCTGCTGGCAGTTCTTAAAGAACCAATGTATATAAATTCCTTTGAATTGATTACCACTGCCAGCATCGGGATTGCCCTGTTCCCGGATGACGGCGTTATTGTTGAACAGTTACTCAAGCATGCCAACACCGCCCGGCATAGTGCCAAAAAACAGGGGCATGATGGTTATCATCTTTACTCTCCTGAATTGACTACCCGGTCATTTGAACGGGTGGTGATGGAAAATAGCCTGCGGCGGGCACTAAAGAACGAAGAGTTTGTCCTGTTCTATCAACCCCAGGTTGCCCTGCCTGCCGGTAGCATTGTCGCCTGTGAGGCCCTGATCCGCTGGCAGAGCCCAAGCGAAGGGATGATCTCACCAGGTAAATTTATTCCACTCAGCGAGGAAACGGGCTTAATCATCTCCATGGGGGAATGGATTTTGCGTACCGCCTGCCGCCAGTGGGTGGAATGGAATAAGCGCGGTTGTAGCTTGGGACGTATCGCCGTCAACCTGTCGGGACGCCAGATTGAACAACGTAATTTACCGCAGTTGGTGGAGCGGATACTGGATGAAACTTCCTGCCCTCCAGAGGCGCTGGAACTGGAGATTACCGAGAGCTTTATGATGCAGCGGCCCGAGCATGCCATAGACATCCTCAGCAGAATAAATGCGTTGGGGGTGGAATTGTCCGTAGACGATTTTGGCACGGGTGTCTCGTCTTTGGCGTATCTAAAACGTTTCCCGGTGAGTCGGCTCAAAATTGATCAGAGCTTTGTGCGTGATATTGGTACCAGCGACGAAAATGATGCCATTGTGCGTACCATTGTGGCCATGGGTGATGGACTGGGATTGCGGATTACCGCAGAAGGTATAGAGACCGAGGAACAGCGCCAGTTCCTGTGCGCAATCGGCTGCGACGAGGCTCAGGGCTATTTGTTTAGTCGACCGTTGCCTGCCGTAGAAGTGGAAAAACTGCTTGCCCGCCGGTGAAGCAAAGCGATGGCCGGGATAAATCTTACCATAATTTAATATTAATATTGTTTCAGAGGTGTTTTCAGGTGCAGGCGTTGATGTTACTATACCGCCCCTTT
>JAMOOS010000338.1 GCA_027065245.1 Desulfuromonadaceae bacterium
CCAGGGCGGGTGATGTCGAGGGTCAGCTTTTCTCCTGGCCACGGTTGCCACTGGGGCAGCCAGCGGCCATGCTGGTAGTAGTTTATCACCGGCAGGCCGTGGCCGCTTACGCGCCACATGGGGCTGGCGGCCACCTGCCAGATTTCGCGTAACTTTTCGCCGGTGGCGGCCAGCAATTCGATTTGACCGGTTTTTTCCAGGCTGGAGTGCCAGCTGAAACTGTTGCTGCCGCTGGGCATGCTTACCAGCACTTTATGATCTTTTACCACCGTGTTGGCGCTGGTAACCCGTTCGCCCGGCAACAATGCCACCTTGACCAGCAGGGCGCTGTTGTTCTGGCTCAAACGCCGCACCGTGGTGTGTACCTGCCAGTCGAGGTCGAAACGCAGTTCTCTGGTTACCTCTACAAACGGTGGCATCTCACCAGCCTGCAACTGTTTGCCGCCGCTTTTGGCGCGCCGGGTCAGCTCGATGGGGCCACGGCTGGATTCGCCGTTGTTTATGCCGCTGGCGCTCCAGCCGCCGGTCTGCAGTTTTACCGTGCCGGCGGTCATGTTCATGGGCAGTTGCAGCCGCTGAATCCCGGCGGGAATATCGGCGTGGATAACCAGCCGATGGCGACCGGCGCCAACGCGCGCCCACAATACACCGCGCCGGTCGCGGTACAGCGGCGCCTGTTCACCGTCGTCCAGTTGCAGCGTGCGCAGATGGAGCTGGCGCGGGTTCAGCGGCAGCGGTATGGCGCTGTCGATCTGACAGTGGACATCCAGCACCAGGCGCAGGCGCTGCTGATCGGCGTTGATCTCCAGGCGGTTCAGCGCTGCACAGTCGGGGGCGCACTCCGGCTGGGCCAGCAGGCGCTGCTGCAGTTGCTGTAACAGCTCTGGAGATGGCATTTCGGCCCGCAGCGTCAGCGGAGCGCTAACCATGGCTACCAGCAGCAGGATTGCTGTTGTTGTGGTGCCGGTCGCAGTGGCGCTTTTTCCCGGTCGCCGCCAGCGTGGCAGCGGCCCGCCGCCAAATAGGCGGACAAACATCAGCCCCAGCAGCACAACCCCGACACACAGCAGAGCGCGGGTGGCTGTTGGTGGCAGCAGATACAGGTGCAGTTGTTCCGTCTGGCTTACCGGCCCGTTCCAGTTCAGGTCAAACTGGCGCCACTGCCAGTCGGGAACGCCGGGCCCGGTCTGAATTTTTAGACCGGTGTCGTAATTACTGATGCTGCGCGGCGGCGGCGAGGCGGCGCTGGAGCGCACCGCTATCATCTTGCGCTTGCCGACGCTATTGCTGAGCATTATCGCCTCGTCGGCCACCTTGGCGCTAATGTGATGGTGCAGCGCTGGCAGCGGTTCCAGTTGCGGATAAACGGCACTGCGAATCTGCTGGGTGGCAAAAGACAGGCCGGGCAGCAGCAGAAGCAGCAGGGCGATGTTGCGGTAGTAGCCGGTCAGTTGTTTAAAGCGGCCCTCAGGCAGTAGTCGCAGCAGCGCCACGGGGATGAGGGCGTTAAGCCACAGCAGGTGCGGCGCGCCCGCCTCGTGCCAGGTGAGTGCCAGTCCGGTCAGGGCTATTATCCCCACCGGCATGCCCCAGATGCGCCAGAATCCCAACGCCAGTACCAGCACGATAAAAATATCCAGCAGCGACCAGTCGCGTATCCAACTAGAGGATACTCTATCCGGCCCGGACGCTGCCAGCAGACGCCAGCCTGGTGGCAGATTGACGCTGGTGTGCAGCGATTGCGGGTTGAATTGCCAGCCTACGGCGGGGAGGGCGGAAGTTACCCCCTCCAGGCGGCTGTCAACTTCTATGTCGTTTTGCTGGCGGCGCAGTTCTATGCCGGGAGGGCTGTTTTTATCAAGTCGGGTGATGAAGCTGTCCTTGCCGTTGACGCTGGCCCGTCCCGGTTGCAGCAGTTTGCCCGCCTGTAGACGGGCGCTGCTGCCGCCCGTGCCGCTGATGTTGTCCTTGACGGTGTAGCCGCTGCCGTCCATGTCCAGCCACAGGGTACGGCGCAAGCGCAGTTGCGCCGCTGCGGCGGTATTGCCACGGCGGCGGGGAACCAGTTTGACGGTGGCGCCCGGCGTAAGCAGATAGGCGGGATGACGGCGCCATTGCTGCGGCATGGCTGTTTGCGCCGGATCTATGGCGTTATCAGCCTCGATAGAGATTACTCTCAATTCGGGATGACTGCGCACCGACCATACCTCTTCTGTGGCCCACGGCCCATCCGGTTTTGGCATGGTCAGAATGTCTACCTGTCCACTGTGACGGGCGCTGATTTCGATATCCCAGTTGCCCGGTTTGAGCTGAATGGATAATCTGCCGTCTTTTTCCAGCCGGGCAGGCAGCGGGCTGTTGAGACGCAGCGGGAAGAACTGCGGCGGCAGTACCGTGGCAGTTTTCAGCAGGCGCGCCCGTCCCGATACCTGCAGTTTAAGGTGGGTGGTAAGGCGCAGCGGGATGTTGTCGTCAATCAGGCGAAAAACGCGCAAGCGCACCCGGTCCTGCTCGGTGGCGGCGTTGCTGTTGTTGTCGCGCTTGAGCCACAGCGTGCCATCGGCATCGCGGCGGGGATTGGCGACAAAACTACCCCGGCGGGTGAGTTTTATCAGCGCGGTGTGGCTGTCTATGGCCAGTTTTTCCGGCAGGCGCGGCCAGATGAACTTGCCGCTGACCAGGTGGTCTCCGGCCGCAACCCACACCTGTGGTCGATTGGCAGGCGTACTGCCGCGGCGTGGCGGCGCCATTGTCGTTGTCGCGCCCTTGCCGCCTGTGCGGGGCCTTGGACGCGTCTGACGCAAGGCGCTGCTGCGCATAATCGCTGCCGCTTCACCGTCGACGCTGACCTGCTGCGGCCAGTGGCGTTCATCGCCCGGCAGCACTATCCAGCCGGGCCGATCCAGGTGCCAGAACTGCTCAAAACTGGCGCCGCTGTCGTTGACGGCAATAATCAACTCTCCCGGCCAGCGGCAGCGGTGTTGCTTGCCGTTGTGCCATACGCTGGTGCAGCTGTTGTCCTCGTGACCGTAGAGTACCCATTGCTGCCACGGTTGCAGTGGCGGCGGCACATAGACGTCTCTGGCACCAGCGGCACCAGCGGCCAGCAATAACACTGCCAGTAATAACACAAGCACTGCGGTTATACGGCGCATATATCTTGCTCCCATCAATAGTGCGATGATAAAAAATTAAGATTGTACCATAGGTTTGCCGCGCTTTGAGCAGATAAAATCTCAGTGCAGCTAACCCAGACGGTGGAGCAGGGCGTCCAGCCAGCGCCACGGGTGGCAGGTGGCCAGAACATGGGTGGCAGGGTTACATCGTAGCGCGGCTCAGGGCGCGCCGCGCGCAAGGCGCAGCGTACCCGCTTGAGAGCATCGCCGGTTATTGGTGCGTGATTTACAGGACGCCCTCTATTTCACGCGAAATCTGCATAGCATAGTTGTCGGTCAGCCCCGAGACAAAATCGAAAATCTGGCGCAACCACCACTGATAGTCGCGGCCGATGTTGGCGCTGATGTATTCCCGGCTCCAGGCGATATCCAGGCAGCGCCGGGCAATGAATTCCAGCGCGTCGTAGTCGCCTTTGTCGCACAGTGATTGCACCGCCAGCACAAAGGCCTTGATGATACGGCCAACAATCTTGTAGGCGCCGATCTCATAGCCCAGTTTGCCGCGATGGGAAAAGATCACATCGTACATCTGGCCGATTTCGGCAAAAGCGGCGGCAAAACGGGGGGAAAAATCGTGCTTCAGGTCGTGCTGGCGCTGGCCGGTCATGATAGCGGTGTAATCGGCGGCGAACACCGCCATGCATTCGTCTATCAGTGCTTTTATCGCCAGACCGCGCGCCTTGGCGATGGGAATATCACTGGTTGCGGCATTGCCGGCCAGACGCAAAAACAGCTCCTTTACCGGGGCTTCGGCAAAGATGCGCATGGACACGGCGTCCTCCATGTCCAGCAGACGGTAACAGATGTCATCGGCAGCTTCGGTTAAAAACGACAACGGGTGGCGGGCTACGCTGCCGTTGGCGCGGCGCAGCCCCATGGTGGTGCTGATGGTGAGGAATATTTCCGCCTCACTGGCAAAGATATTGTACTTCTTTTTTTGCTGCGCCCGCTCATCGCCGCTTAGCCACGGGTATTTGATCATCGCCCCCAACGAGGCGCTGGTAAGACGCATATAGCCGTATTTGGGATTGTCGTCGCGTGCCGCCAGACGAAACCCCTGGGCGTTGCCCTCAAACAGCAGCAGGTCGGTACGGGTGGCGTCGTCCACCCGGTTGGCGAACACCAGATGCTGATGCTTGGTTACCCAGTCGCGGATGGCAAATTCACCGGCGTGGCCGAAAGGGGGATTGCCGATATCGTGAACCAGGCACCCCACCTGTACAATTTGCGCTACGTCGTCAAACAGGCGGCGCTGTTGCGGATGCCGCTGCTGGAGCAGATACTGCGCCCGCTTGCCCAGCGAGCGACCGACACTGCCGACCTCGATGGAGTGAATCAGGCGGTTGTGGATGTGATCGTTGGGGGCCAGCGGATGCACCTGTGTTTTGCGCGCCAGACGGCGGAACGGCTCGCAAAACACCACGCGGTCGTAGTCGGCTTCAAATTCACTGCGCTGCTGCGGCTGTGCTGGCGTCGCAGCAGCGCTCTGGCGTCCCACCCGCCGGGGTGAGAGCAGTTGCTCCCAGTCCAATTGCATGGCCGCCCCGGTTACAGCAGGCGTTCGGCGCCGCTGTAAACTTCCTCGGCAACGATGGCCACGGCGGCATGGCCGGGGTGCTTTTCCGGGTTCCAGCTCTTCATATCGTCAAATACCGGCCCGCTGGTGTGGTATTCCAGCCGTCCCTTTATCTGGTAAGCGCTGTCGTCGCCGACAATAAACAGCAACGAACCGTAGCTGCCCGCCTTGATGTTGGCGCGCGTCTTGTCAAAATAGTTGTCGGCCACCACGATGCGCTCGGCGTCAAACCGGCCGACACAGGTGGCGTAAATGCTGTTGGGGATACCAGTAGTGGAAACAGTGGTAAGTACCACCGGCCCGGTATGTTGTTCCCACGCTTCGATAACCTGTTGCGGTAAAGCTGCCATAACTTTGTTTCTCCTTTTTTTGCAGTGCAAAATAAAATCGTCTTTCCAGCGCAGTGCGCCGATTGTAGCGGACTGGCGCCGCCGCTTCAATGACTATAGGTGTGGCTGCTGGCCAACGTGATGGGTGATGAATTCACCGGGTGTCAATACTGCCACTGTAGCGTGGTTAAAATCCCGGCAGTTACGGGTGATGATGTAATCGCAGCGCTGTTGTTCAGCACAGGCGCAAACTACACCGTCCTCGAAATCAGCAAAGTTCAACACGCGGGCGCGCAAGAAAATGGTTGTAGTGATAGCGACGATGGTGAAGTTCTGCAGCAACCAGTCGACGAGGTCGTCGGCTTGCTGGCGGGTGGTATGCCGGTTGGTCAGGTAATGAAGAGTAGTTACGGCATGGGCGGCGATGCAGCCGTTGCCGTTCTTCAGGGCGTAGTCGAGGACACGAGCCGAAGCCGGATAATGGATATGGCGCTTTTGCACCACGTCCAGAATCACGTTCAGGTCAAGCATGATGTTCATCGGTGTTTATCTGCCATCGCAGCGTAGTAATCGGCACGGTCTGCGTTGTCTTCGGGAATGATGCCGCT
>JAMOOS010000339.1 GCA_027065245.1 Desulfuromonadaceae bacterium
AAGCCGTTACTGCACGACCATACCCGTGCCGGCTCCATCCCCTTCAGCGTTTTGGTCAGGCAGGTGTCGATAATGCTCAGGGCGCGGTTTTCGTTGTCGCTGTCGATGGCTATAAGGGCGTTGCCGATGGCGATGTGGCGGGCCAGTGTTGTCGCGGTAAGGGTCTCATGCATGATGATGGTTCTCCGTCGCAGTTCGTTTGATCTCTGCCGGGGTTGCGCGCCCGCAGGCAAGCTTGCATTTTAGCGGAAAATGGGCTAGCGTGCAGCGTGTTTTATCAAAAAAGCTGATGGTGAAATTTGCGGATAAAAAAACAAGCGAGGATTGCGGACATGCGTTTAAGTAGTTACCTGTTGCCGACGTTAAAAGAATCTCCGGCGGATGCCGAAATTACCAGCCACAAACTGACTATGCGTGCTGGAATGATACGCAAGGCGGCGGCGGGGATTTATACCTATCTTCCCTTCGGCCTGCGCAGTGTGCGCAAGGTGGAGCAGATTGTACGCGAGGAGATGGAGAAGGCCGGGGCGCTGGAGGTACTGATGCCCATGGTGGTACCGGCGGAATTGTGGCAGGAATCGGGCCGCTGGGAGCAGTACGGCAAGGAGTTGTTGCGGCTGACGGATCGCAAAAATTCGGAGTTTTGTCTCAGTCCCACCCATGAGGAGGTTATTACCGACGTGGTGCGCGGCACGGTGCGTTCCTACCGGCAGTTGCCCATCAATCTGTATCAGATTCAAACCAAGTTTCGTGATGAGATTCGCCCCCGTTTCGGTTTGATGCGCGGGCGCGAATTTATTATGAAAGACGCCTATTCTTTTGATCTCGACGATGCCGGTGCCGACGCTTCCTATGAGCGGATGTTCCAGGCTTATCAGAATATCTTCCGCCGCTGCGGCCTTGATTTTCGCGCGGTGGAAGCGGATACCGGCAATATCGGCGGCACCGCCTCCCACGAATTTATGGTGCTGGCCGATTCGGGCGAGGACGCCATTGTTTCCTGCGACAGCTGCGCCTATGCCGCCAATGTTGAAAAGGCGCAGATGCGTACAGAGCCGGGAACAGTAGCCGAAGCGACGCAGGAGCTGCGCCTGGTGGATACGCCGGGACGACGCAGTGTGGAGGAAGTGGCGCAGTTTCTCGCCGTGGATCCGGCGTGTCTGATCAAGACTCTACTGGTGCAGACTGACAGCGGCGAGCGTCTGGCGGTACTGGTGCGCGGTGACCGCGAACTTAACGAGATTAAACTGTGCCGCCTGCTTGGTTGTAACGAAGTGTTTATGCTTGATGACGATGGCGTAACCGCCATGACCGGCGCGCCGGTCGGTTTTGCCGGACCGGTGGGGTTGGATTGCCGGATTCTGGCCGATTTAGAGGTTGAGTTTATCCGCGACGGGGTAACCGGCGGCAATTGTGCCGATCGCCATTATATGGGGGTGAATCCCGGCCGTGATTTTACGGTTGAGCAATATGCCGATTTGCGCAGCGCCGAAGCTGGTGACGGCTGTCCGCGCTGTAACGGTACCTTGCAGATGTGGCGCGGTATCGAAGTAGGCCATGTATTCAAGCTGGGCACCAAATATTCCGAAGCGATGAAGGCTACAGTTCTAAACAAGGAGGGGCGTGAAGTGCCGCTGGTGATGGGATGTTACGGCATCGGCATTGGCCGTACCGTGGCGGCGGCCATCGAACAGCATAGCGACGACAACGGCATCATCTTCCCCATGCCCATTGCGCCGTTTCAGGTGCTGATAACCCTGCTCAATCCCAAGGACGAGGCGGTGCTGGCCGCTGGAGAAAAATTATATGACCAGTTGCGCCGGGCCGGGGTGGAGGTGTTGCTTGATGACCGTGACGAACGACCGGGGAAGAAATTCAAGGACGCCGATCTCATCGGTATCCCTATCCGTGTTACCGTTGGTGGGCGCGGGCTGAAGCAGGGCGAATTTGAGGTGTACATGCGTGCCAGCGGCGAACAGAAAATGCTGGCGCTGGACAAAACGGCAACATGGCTGATTGACGAAGTTAACCGACAACTGGCAGGGTGATATGTATCGGGTCAGTGTGGATGACAGTGGCAGTGTGAGTCTGCCGCGCCGGGTGGTGGCGGCGCTGGAAAAACGGGAAATGGTGGTGGCGTCTACTTCGCCGCAACATGTGCTGCTGGCGGTGGATGATGTCGGTGAACCGTGTCTTACCGCTGCCATCGGCGCAGTTGGCGTGGCCGACGTGCTGTCGTTTTTCAATATGTTCCGCAAAACCGGCATCCTTTACTTTGACCTGCCCGACGGCGCGCGGGAAGTATACTTCCAGGAGGGGGAGATTATCTACGCGGTCAGCGCCCGCTTCGAGGAGGATATCGGCGAGATACTGTGCGAGTTGGGTAAATTGGAGCGCAGTGTATTGTCGTCGTTACGGGGGGAAGTGGATGATACCACTACTCTGAGCCAATTGCTGGTGCGGCGCAATATTGTCGCTGCTCGCGATCTGTGGCTGGCGACCAGGCATCAGGTGGAGACTATTGTCTATAACCTGTTTGCCTGCACAGACGGGGGCTGTTATTTTGTTGCCCGCGAGCTCGATAATGAAGAGATTGTCCGCCTGTCCATGAGTACCCAAAACCTTATTATGGAGGGGCTGCGCCGGGTGGACGAGCGGCAATTGTATCTGCGCAAGTTTCGCTCCATGGATGCGGTGTTGGAGTACAGCGGCAAATCTCCCGCCGGTCTGGACGAGGAGGAAAAGCGCCTGATCAGCATGCTGTACTCAGTTCCGGCCACTGTGGCGCAGATGGTGGCGCGCAGCGGTATGTCGGAGTTTGACGCCCTGCGGGTGCTGTATCAACTTGCCGACAAAAAGATGCTGGAAATCTCACAGCCGGAAGAGGAACCTCTCGATGGCGAATTTGCCGCCATTTTTGAGATATACAATGGTGTGCTCACCCTGCTGTGCCAGTGCGTGAGCGAAAAGAGCAGCGCCTTTATTCCCGATGTGAACTGTTTTATGCGCGATGTGCCCTATCCGTTGCTGTATGTGATGCGTGGCATCAAGCTGGAAAAGGATGGTTCCATCGACGGGCGCAAGATTGTCAAAAACCTCTCCGGGCTGGAAAAGAAAGAGCAGAAGAAACTGCTGGTGGAGGCGCTCAACGAGCTGGTGTATATGGAGTGCTCGCTGGCACGGCGGGTGCTGGGCGCCCAGGCCGGTTCCGATCTCATTCGCCGGGTGCAGGAGATAACCGCACGGGTACGCAGCCTGCTGCTGGAGGATAAAAAACCATCATGAAACAACGACTGATTTTTGCTCTGGATGTTGACAGCCTTGCCGCAGCGCAGAGGTGGGTGGAAATTCTGGCCGGAGAAGTGGGGATGTTCAAGGTTGGCAAGCAGTTGTTTACCCGCTGTGGTCCGGAGGTGGTGCGGATGATCACCGCTGCCGGTGGCGAGGTGTTTCTCGATCTCAAATATCACGATATTCCCAACACTGTGGCCAAGGCCGGAGTTGAGGCGGCGCGGCTGGGAGTAAAGATGTTCAATGTGCACACACTGGGGGGGCGCACCATGATGGAGCAGGTGGTGCGCGAGGTTGCTGCGGCAACGGCAGCGGAAAACCTGCCGTTACCGATTATGCTTGGTGTTACCATATTGACTTCATCCAGCGACAGTGACCTTGATGAAGTTGGCATAGCCGCACCAGTGGCAGAGATGGTGCCTCGTCTGGCGCATCTGGCACAGCAGTCCGGCCTCAGCGGTGTAGTTGCTTCGGCGCAGGAGCTGGGGCTTATACGAGCCAAATGTGGTGACGATTTTATCGTGGTGACGCCAGGGGTGCGTCCGGCCAGCGCTGCCAGTGATGATCAGCAGAGGATTGTTACTCCGGCGCAGGCTGTTGCTGCCGGTGCCGACTATCTGGTGGTGGGACGCCCCATAGCTAAAGCCGCTGATCCTGTGGCTGCCGCCAGGGCCATTGTCGCTGAAATGAACAGCGCCGTGCCGTCGCAGTGAGTATCTGTATCTACGGAATAAACGCCGTTGACGAAGCCATCAGGCAGCGGCGTCCTCTGCGTGGCGTGCTGCTGCTGAATGGTGAGCGCAATGCCCGCTTGCGCGCCATTGCCGCTGCCGCCGCTGGCGCCGGAGTGGCCGTGCGGCTGGTGGAACGGACTGAGCTGGACGAACTTAGTGGCGGCGCGCGTCATCAGGGGGTGGCAGCCTTGCTGTCTGCTCCGGCGCGGACTCTGGCGCTGGATGAGCTGCTGGCGGAATGCGCTGACAGACAGCGGTTTTTTCTCGTCGCCGACGGTGTAACCGATCCGCACAATTTTGGCGCACTTATACGCAGTGCTGCCGCTGCTGGATGCCAGGCGGTGATTGTCGCCAGGGATCGCAGTTGCCCGGTGACTGCCGTGGTGGAAAAAGCTGCTGCCGGGGCAGTGGCGCATATTGCGTTGTGTCGGGTGACCAATCTGGTGCGCAGTCTCGAAACGCTGCGTAACAGCGGGGTGTGGGTGTACGGTTTGGCCGGTGAGGGCAGTACCAGCCTGTATGGTGTCGATTTGCAGGGTGATGTGGCTCTGGTGGTTGGCAGCGAAGGGCGCGGATTGCGACCGCTGGTGCGTAAACACTGTGATGCGCTGCTGCATATTCCCATGCCTGGGGCAGTGCAGTCACTCAACGTTTCAGTGGCTGCTGCCGTAGCCATGTTTGAGGTTGTGCGCCAGCGGCGGAACGCGGCCGGATAAAAAAGGGCGCACGAACAGCAAAAGTGTGTTGACACGCCCTGACGAATCCATTATAAAACTCAACGCCGCGCCAACGATGGCCGACAAGCTTGCCGCGGGCGAATAATTGCTTGACAAGCGTTGTTGTGATGCGGTATAGAGTTCGACTCTGTGCTGGCGTAGCTCAATAGGTAGAGCACCTCACTTGTAATGAGGATGTTGTGGGTTCAATTCCTATCGCCAGCTCCACTTAAAGGTAACAGACTGGAGCTGTTTAATAATTTAAGAAGTCCCCTGGAGGGGTTCCCGAGTGGCCAAAGGGATCAGACTGTAAATCTGCTGTCGTAGACTTCGGAGGTTCGAATCCTCCCCCCTCCACCATAAAATTCATGCCGGATGAATACGGCACCGTCGTGTGGCAGGAGCGCCTGTGGGTGTGTTTGACTGTGCCGACGGGTCGGGCTAGTCCACGGTTGTACGAGTCTGGTTTTGGGCGGGAGTAGCTCAGTTGGCTAGAGCATCAGCCTTCCAAGCTGAGGGTCGCGGGTTCGAGCCCCGTTTCCCGCTCCATAAAAAGCAGGTGTGAGTGCCCACATAGCTCAGCAGGTAGAGCACTTCCTTGGTAAGGAAGAGGTCACCGGTTCAAGTCCGGTTGTGGGCTCCATGTATTGCGCAGATGGTATCCTGGCGCACGTAACGGTAGTCTCTCAGCAGTATTTGTGCGTGTCGGGTGGGTGTCTGCGCTTTGCAGCTCGTCAAACTACGTTTAGGTAAATCAACTTCAGGTTTGTGCGAAAAAGATAAAATAATCAAGGAAAGGATCAAGAGTCATGGCAAAGGAAAAATTTGAAAGAACAAAGCCCCATGTCAATATTGGAACCATCGGCCACGTCGACCACGGCAAGACCACCCTTACCGCCGCTATCACCAAGGTAATGGCCGGGTTGGGTCAA